>CAWVSR010000032.1:0-11234 GCA_963932865.1 uncultured Kordia sp.
TTCATCTTCATCTATTTTAATTTGTTTATCTGTACCGTTTTTCAAAAAATAGACTCTCTCTTTTTCACTAAATGGTAAATCTAAAAGTTCATTTTTGTTAGATTTTTTAAATCTTTTTAAAATACAGAGTGAGTCAATTTCAGAAAAACTTAAGTTTCTAAATAGTTTATGATTTTGTAAGTACCAATATTTAAGTTTTGATGTCATATTTTTTTAGAATTTTATTTCCGTATTCTGAGTAACGTTTAGTTATGAATAGTAAGGGGAATAAAATCCATGGATTTCCGTGTCGAAATAATCCTTAAGCTTTTATTTTTGTGGTTTTATAAAAGCCAAATTAAAAATTTAGCAATATTTGCAAATAAGTACAAAACTTTAGTTTTAAAACTTAATAGCTAAACTTTATATACTTTGTGCTTGTTGAATAACTATATTGATAAAGTTAACAAGCTATAAATTAAAGATAGTCTTTTTTTTTAACTATGGCAATGCAAGGCAAAAAGAATACCAAGAAAAATTGTTTGCTCATTTACAGTTAAGTGAGCGAATACTGACGGACAACTTTAATGATAGATTAAAAGAGGTATTACATTTAGAATTTTATATCCTTTAACTAAACAATATTATGGTTAAATTGGTCAAAAAAGCATAGACCCCGTTATTTTCTTTAAACTTTGTTTGGTTAGGGTATTTGGAGAATATTATTAGTGACAGAAATTTAATTCAACATAGCAGTATGCCTTTGAATAATTTGTGTTTTTGGTTAATGATATCTATGATCCTTTACCTTGGCATTCTACAATAAGTCGTACTCGTAAATTGTATCTAAAAGTTATTTTTGAAGAATTTTTCACTAAGGTATTGATGATATGTTTAGATAATGATGCTTTTTTAGAAACTAAAGGTATTTTTAGATTATATAAACCAAAAAATAATGAATGAATGAATATAGTAATTCGAGTAAGTAATGTAAAGGATATTAATTAGTTAGTAGATGTTTAGGGGAAGTAAAAGAGAATAAATTTTCAGTAACTTATTACCGTGAATTATACAAAAGTAAGATAGCTAGAGCACATAGAAGAAAGGTAGATATATGAAAACCAAACAAACGATAAATACTTTAGAACTAGTTTTTGGTACACTTCCTCAGTTTATTGGATTTGGAAAGATAATAACTCTAGAAACACAACAAGCTAATAAGGCGAAGCATCTGTTCACCATGATTTATTAACGGAAGAAATACCTATAATTCATTATTTAAAATGTAAAAAGTAAATCTAAAGCAATGCGAAGTTTTAGCGTTTACTTCATTACTTGTTAAAACCTCATATCGAGCAATTAGAGAGTGTATTATATTCTTAGATATATCCTTAAAAAAAGCCTCTTAAATGGCACTTTTTAGCTATTATTTATTTTTTTAAAGATTTGTAAAGCAGTTACTAATGTTGTTTGAGTTTACGTTGTTAATATTTTTCTTAATTCAGCATACTGTTTTTTCATACTTATTTTTCTACAACCTTTTAAATTGACTGTATCAGATTTATATGAAGGTATAGCTTTAACCATTATTTCAGAGAATTTTTGAGGATGAGCTGTTTCTAAAAATACTCCAATTTCATTTTCTTTAATGTTTTCTGAAAGTGCTAATTTCCCGACAGCACCGTGAGGATCTAAAATGTATTTGTTTTGAAGATAGCAATTCTTCATTTCCTCAATTGTTAAGTCATCACTTAACTGATTAGAACTAACATCTTTTCTTAAAGCATTTAAATTTTGATTATAAAGATGTTCTATACGCTCAAAGTTACTTGGGTTGCCAACATCCATTGCGTTAGAATAAGTAAGTACAGAATCTTTTTGAATGAATTCTCCCGTTTTTAGATATTGATTAAAAGAATCGTTTGCATTATGTGCAGCAATAAGCCGATCAATAGGTAATCCTATTTTTTTTGCTACCAAGCCAGCTGTAAGGTTTCCTAAATTTCCTGAAGGAACTGAGATTACTAATTCTTTATTATTGAGCTTTGATTTGAGTTGTTTGTAAGCAAAGAAGTAATATAACATTTGAGGAAGTAAACGTGCAATGTTAATTGAATTGGCACTGCTTAACAATATTTTGGCTCTTAATTCTTTGTCATTAAAAGCTTCTTTTACTAATTTCTGACAATCATCAAAAGTTCCGTCAACCTCAATTGCTTTAATGTTTTTTCCTAAATTAGTCATCTGAAATTCTTGGTAAGGACTTACTTTTTCTTTAGGAAATAAGATTTTTACAGCAACTCCAGGAAGATTGAAAAAACCATTGGCTACGGCACTTCCAGTATCTCCAGAGGTAGCAACCAAAATAGTAACATCTTCTTTTTTATCAGTATAAAAATTCGATAAACATCTCGACATAAATCGAGCTCCAACATCTTTAAAAGCTTGAGTTGGTCCGTGAAATAATTCTAAAGAGAATATATTCTTTTCTACCGAAACTACTGGTATAGGAAAGTTGATGGTTTCTGTAATTATTGCTTTTAATTGTTTATCTGTAAGAGACTTTTTAACAAAAGGTTGTAGTACTTGAAAAGCAATTTCATTGTCTTCTAAGTTTTCTATATTATCAAAAAATGAAGTGGGTAATTGAGGAATGTTTTCAGGAAAATATAATCCTCCATTATTACTCAATCCGTTTATTACAGCCTCTTTAAAAGAAACTTTTTCATTATTTTTTCTTGTACTTATATAATTCATAGCAATTAGTTTAATATTCGTGTACCACTATCTTTTGTAAGGGCGCTAATGAAAGTTTGAGATGAGATATCTACGTTTTTGTAAACTTTTTTAAGAGCTATTTCAATTTTTTTGGCATTTTCTGCCCCTTCAGCAATGGCAAATATCGAAGGTCCAGAGCCTGAAACCCCGAAAGCCAAAGCGTTGTTTTTTAATGCCTCAGATTTCATTTCTTGAAATTTTGGAATTAACAAACTTCTAATAGGCTCGATGACTAAATCTTGTAAAGAATCCGAAAATAAATTGATGTCTTTTTCATATAAGCTCATAACGAAACTGCCCATAAAAGCAACTTGTTTGCTAAAAGTTGCTAAAGGGACATTGTCTTTCAAAATCTTACGAGAATCCGAAGTATTCACTTTAATGTTAGGGTAGAGTGTAACCGCATATAAATTGTTAATAATTGGAAGTTCTAAAATATCAGAAGGATTATTTCCTTTAGCTAAAATGAGTCCTCCTAAAATAGATGGCGCAACATTATCTATGTGAGGACTTCCACAAGCTACTCTTTCTCCTTCGGCAGCAAAAGCCACCAACTCTTTATTGGAGTAGGGAGAACCAATTAATTTATTGTATCCGTAAGCTGCTGCTGCACTACTTGCACTGCTCGAACCTAGTCCGCTTCCTGCAGCAAAACCTTTTGTTAAAATAATATCTACACCTCTAAAGTTATTTTGGTCTTCTTGCATTTTACGAATAACTACCGAACAGCAATTCTTGTCTATTTCATAAGGCAGGTTATCTCCATTTATTATTTTACTGATTTTGTTTTCTTTTGTACCATTAAAAGTCAATTCTACTTCATCTCCAATATTATTTAACGAGAGGCCAAGAATATCATAACCAACATTAAAATTGGCAATAGTAGCTGGGGCAAAAGCTTTTATATTTTTCATAATTACTTATTTATGATGTGCATTAAATCGGCAAAAACACCACTTGCAGTTATGTTTGCTCCGGCACCAGCGCCTTTTATTACTAATGGTTCTTCAGCATATCTATTTGTATTAATCGCAACTACATTATCTTTTCCTTCTAAATTATAAAAAGGACTGTGAGAAGGAATTTCTTTTAAGGCAACTGATATATTTCCGTTTTCGAGCGTTGCTAACACTTTTAATTTATTACCGTTTATATTGGCTTTAGAATACAATGTTTTAAAATGAGCTTCATTTTTATTTAAATTTTCAAATAGACTTTGAATACACTTGGAATTAGAACATTTTTCAGGTAAAAAAGTGCTAAATTTAATGTCAGATAATTCTCTGTTTAAACCAGATTCTCTAGAAAGAATTAATATTTTACGCATAACATCTAAACCACTTAAATCTATTAATGGGTTCGGTTCGGTATAACCATCTTCTTTGGCTTTAAGAACTACATCAGCAAACTTATTTTTTCCATTATACTCATTAAAAATGAAGTTTAAACTTCCAGAAATTACTGCTTCAATTTTATGGATTTTATCTCCACTAATATTTAAATCGTGTATTGTTTTAATGATTGGGAGTGCTGCTCCAACTGAAGTTTCATATTTAAAAGAACAGTTGTATTCTTTTGCTAAGCTCTTAAGGTTAACATATAATTCATAATCGCTACTACAAGCTATTTTATTACATGTTACCACCGAAATACTATTCTCTAATAATTTAGAATAACCATTACTTACTATCTCTGAAGCAGTATTGTCAATAAAAATACTGTTACGTAAATTGAGATCAATAATACTATTTAAGAAGTTTGGTAATGAGCTATATTTAACCCCATATTCGTTGATGTTAAATATCTCTTCATTGCTTAACTCTTTACCTTTGTTAAAAAGCATTTTAGAGCTATTGGCAACACCAATAATTTTAAGATTTATCCCGTAGTCTTTAATCAGTTTTTCTTTCTGAGCAGCAATTATTTTTAAGAATTCACTACCAACATTGCCAATTCCAGTAATAAATAAATGAACATTTTTAACTACATTCATAAAGAACTTTTCGTGAATTACATTCAATGCTTTTACTTCATCTTTTTGATCAATTACAATAGAAATATTTCTTTCTGAAGCACCTTGAGCAATGGCTGTAATGTTAATTCCATTCTCCCCAATTACACCAAAAACTTTTCCGCAAAGACCAACTTTATGTTTCATATTATCACCAATTAAGGCAATTATACATTGGTTTGGAAGTGATTTTACAGGGTTAATTAATCCTTTTTCAATTTCATTACTAAAAGCATTATTAATAGCACTTTCTGCATTTATTAAATTTTTCTGATGAATACCAATACCAATACTTTGCTCTGAGCAACTTTGAGTAATTAATATAATATTAATGTCTTTTTCCTCTAAAGCTTGGAATACCTTTCTAGCACTTCCTTTTTTATGAGCTAATCCAACACCCGAAACTGTTATGATGGTAATATTATCCAAAGAAGAAAGACCTTGTATTTTGTGATGTTCAAGCTTGTTTTGGTTGCTAATAAAAGTTCCTTCTTGTTCTGGAGCAAATGTGTTTTTTAAATACAACGGAATATTCTTCTTTATCAATGGTAAGATAGAGGAAGGGCATAAAACTTTAGCTCCAAAATAAGCCATTTCAAAAGCTTCTTCATAACTAATTTTATTAATAGAAACAGTATTGTTAACTATTTTGGGATTAGCACTTTGTATTCCGTTTACATCACTCCATATTTCTAAATATTTAGCATTAATTGCATTGGCATAAATAGAAGCAGAATAATCAGATCCACCTCTTCCAAGCGTAACAATTTCATTGTTTTTGTTGGAAGCAATAAACCCACTAGTGATATAATTTTTGTTGCCTATTTTTTCTGAAATATTTTTTGATGTTTTCTCAAAATCAACAGTTGCGTCTAAATATTCTCCTTCAGCATTAATTAACTCACTACTATCTAATAATTCGAGTTCAATATTTTCGAGTTCAAGGTATTTGTGAAGAATGTAAGCAGATAAGTGTTCTCCAAAACTTAGCATATTGGCTTGAGTTCTTGGAGAAAGCTCTTTTAAGATGTTGATACTTTTGCAAATAGCTTCTAATTCGTTACATTTTTGCTGAACCTTTAAGATAATTTTAGTTTGATTTTGAATAAGGAATAGCTGATTGATAATGTTAAAATGAACAACTCTAAATTCTTCTAATAAATCAGTTACGTCATTATTTAAAGCTTGTTTAGCAAGGTTTTCTATTTTGTTTGTTATTTGAGAAAAAGCAGAAACGACAATTATGTAGTTTTCTTCTTTTAGATTAATTATTGATTTTATTTGTTCTATGTTCTTTTTTGAGGAAATACTCGTTCCTCCAAATTTCACTACAATCATTGTAATAGATTTTAAATTAATAATATAATCTTTTGATAGAAACGAGAATTTCTTTTTTTTTTGGAGGACATACAGAATGTCTGGTATATTAGATAGAACCCCTAAGGGTAGTAGTGGTATTTATTGTCATTAAAAATATGGTGCACATATTTGAAACTCTATTAGAATTATAAAAAGTTATGATATTTT
This sequence comes from uncultured Kordia sp., assembly GCA_963932865.1. Classification (GTDB taxonomy): domain Bacteria; phylum Bacteroidota; class Bacteroidia; order Flavobacteriales; family Flavobacteriaceae. The sequence goes on from CAWVSR010000032.1 coordinate 6,296, forward strand.
TTTTACAAAAATCCATTGTTATTATGAAGATAAGATTATTTTTTTAATTCACTAAAAATATTAGTGTAAAATGTTTTAAATACAATTTTATACTTTGTTAAGGTTGTTTTTTTATTAGAGAATTTTATGCTTTTATGTATCTATTTAAGTTTTTTATTCATTTTTTTTAATTAGTTAAAGGCTATATTTTTGAATTTAATTTACTAAAAATTGAGGTATTTTACCTTTTGGGTCAAATTTGATTTCAACTGCAATTTAGATTAGTATTGATGCAATTTACATTAAATATAAAATCAAATTATTTAATGTTATCAATAATAATTTCATCTACATTTTGGCCAATAGTTTAAATTAGTAATTTCGTTTTTTAAGGGATAAAATTTTTTGCTAAAATTATTATGTTTTGGAATTTCTAGGTGCAGACATTATTTTATCTTTAAGATTATAAATATATAAACACGCTTCTTACTGTGTTGTAAAACAAAGTATTTCAAGTTTTATTCATACTTTCAAAATGCTATTTTTGAATAGGTTTATAAACTTTTGAAAGTAAATAAAAAACTCATTACTCTATTAGATCTATTTAATGAGTAAGTCCCACAACCTATATAGTTATTATTGTGATTTCCTTCAAAAACAAGCGTTCTAAATTCAGTTGAGCTATAAGGTATAATAAGGACCTCATGGCCAATATTGGCATCTTCTGAATTTAGAGTATATGCTTTTTTTATTCTATAGGCACCTGCAATACTGTTGGTAAGTTTATGGTCTGTGTGTGAAAATGTTGAATGTATAGTAATATCAAATTCTAATCCATTAGGTAATGTAAAAATGTATTGACCATTTCCACATGATGATCCTGACGAGGAACTAGCGGCATATGTCATTTCAACCTCGGTATCTCCATTAGAAAGAAAACGATGTCTAGCTTTATCAATTTCAGTGGTAGAACTTTTTGTCACGCTTGAGTTTTTACTTCTTATTTGGAAACCTGCAGTATCTTCTATCCAATCACTTTCTGAGAGAATTTTTTTCCAACCATCAACATCCCAATAATAAAAACCCTTAATATAATTATTACCAGAATCATTTGTTATTAAGTATACTAATTGTCCATTTTGAGTACCCGACACACCTAATGAATTGACACGTGGTACTAAAACACCGTCAGTATCAGTAACTGCGCCTAAATGATTGGTTGCTCTAATATCTATCGTTGTTTCTGGTGAAGTTGTACCAATACCAATTTGACCGAATATAAAGTTAGATGCTATTATTAATGCCACTAGTACGAATATTTGTCTTTTATTGTTCATAGTTCAAATATTTTATTAAGTTAATTTTTTTACCAATAAATAATATTTTTCGAGTATGATAAGTGGCTTTTCTTTAATTTACCACTTTTTGATGGTCTATGCAAATTATTATAAACCTTTAGATTAAAGACTTATTAACTATTTTTAAAAAATGATGTTGCCCAATTTTTTTATTAGTTATTTTTTTCCAACTAAATTCAGCTAATATTCCTTTAAAATATCAAATTACTTTTTTAATTACTTTGACATTTTATAACAATATAACTATGCTTTTTGTATGTTAATAAATAGTTTTTTTGTACTTCAAATATCAAATTAAATTTGATTAAAGGATCAAGATTACCATTTTTTATATTCATTGTTAGGTGTAGCTTTTTTTGCGGTTTTTATATTATCACTATAAATTTTATCAATCAATAAATGTCTGGGGTCAATGGCGAGTTTGGCAGGAACTTCATCAATTTCAAAAGTAAAAGTCATTTCTGGTTCGTTAATTTTTACTCGTTTTTCAAATATTAATTTTTCTTCGTAAGAATCGGAAAAGGCACCTACATCAATCCAATCATTTAATTTCATTGAAGTTTCATTTCCAATGCTATCTGCTAATAATTTTTTAGATTGAATGTCCATGGTAATTTGATATTTTCCATTTTCCAATTTTTTGTATGAGGCTTTTTTCATTCTATTATCATACAAAGTGATTTCCTTAAACCAGTCATTGATTAAATATTTTAATGAATCAGGAACTTGAGGTTCTAAATGTTTCATGAAATCAAGTGAAGTTGGGTAAGGAGGTTTTCTATATTTAAATTCTTCTAAGAAATCCTTCATAGCTGCATTCACTTTATTTTCTCCAATATAATCTTGTAATGCATATAAGATAACACTTCCTTTTCCATAATGAATATGCATTTGGTTTTCCACTTTGTAAAGAGGTAATTCTTTATCAGATTCACCGCTTCGTCCTCTTAAATATCTGTCGTGATTATATTTTATAAATTCTCGCATTTTCATAGGTGTTTTTGAAATACTTTTCAGAGTCATTAAAGAAGAGTATTCAGCAAAACTTTCACTAAACATCGTTGCACCTTGCATTTTTGCTCCTATAACCTGATGAGCCCACCATTGATGAGCTATTTCATGGGCAATTACTGCATCAACTATATTGTTTCCTTCTTCATTCTCTAAATTTATTACAAATCCAAAACCTTCAGAATAGGGCATTGTGCCAGGAAAAGCTTGAGCAAAGCTACTATAACGAGGAAATTCGACAATTCTACATTGTTTATGCATATATCTCCCAAAATTATCAGTATAGTATGCTAAAGATCTTTCAACCGCATCTAGCATCATTTCAACATTTTGAGGGTGTTTTGCATCGTAATAAACCTCAATATCAACTCCTTGCCATTTACGCGTCTGTACTTCATATTTGGCAGACATAAATGAATAAAAGTTTTGAGAGGGGTGATCTACTTTGTAGTGGTAGTAGTTTCTTCCGTTTTCTTCCCATTTTTTTAATAATGATCCAGGAGCTAGGGCAATTTGATCAACAGTTGTTGATATAACTGTTTCTACATTAATATAATCGGCACTTCCGTTTGTTAGATAGTTCTTCATGCAATTTTTAGAACAGTTCGTTTCTAATTCGGGCATTCTATCTTTTGGTTTTAAATCATATTTTTTGCGTGTGTTTTTGTCACTTATCTCCCTTGTCGATTGATATCCTAGTGCTGGTAATATTGCAAAGTTGTTTAAGAAAGTACCATTGTTAACAATTCCGGCATTTCCAAATCCATTTTCAAAACCTTTCGAAATATATTTAGTGTTGATTACAATATCAATGCTATCACCTGGTTTCATTGGTTTTAACAATTTGTAAATTCTGTAATCGTAATACTTATCATCTAAAACTAAATCAGCATTTGGAATATTGATTTCAGGTTCCCAACGCGAATCAATATTATAATGAATTGAATCGATGTTTGATTTAGATTCATTTATGAGTTTCATGGTAGCCTTTACGATCACATTTCTATTATAAGGGAATATGTCAATAAAGTATTTTACTTCTTTAATTTTTGGAAGGTTAGTATTTTCATACCGTTTATATGTTTTTTCATAGTCTGCTGAAAGTTGTTCTTGTTCGTCTGAAGTTATGTATTTATTTAACACTTGCGTGTTATAGTAAACGAATCCTGAAACGGTAAACCAACTTGCAAATGTGCAAATAATAAGTAATCTATAGCTTTTTGGGATTTGTTTTTTTGCTATTCTAACCCTTTTTTTTAAGGAACTTATTACACCTCTATTCCACAAAGCACCTGCTATAATTAGACAAATAAAAGATATTAAAACCCAATACAGATTGAACCACATAGCTCCTTTTAATGAAGGTCCAAATGCGTTCATATCAGAATACATTACAAATGGTCGACCTCCAATTGACAACATATTTGATTCAATGTCAAAAAATAAAAGAATGAAGTCCCATACGAAGACCACCAAGATAGAAACAAAATATCCGATGTATTTATTATTTATTAATACTTGAATCATAATCATAACACCACTCCACACGACATATGTTATGAAATTTGTATACACAAAATCAAGAATATAGATATCTAATTCAATTCTTTCGAATCCATTTATCAGCTGATAAATCACTCCACACATAATGAAAAAAGCATGTAGAATTATCGTTAGACTAACTAAAGAAAGTGCTTTAGCAAAAAGCGAAATTAAGGATGTGTGAGGCGTAGCATCAATAACTTCATTTATTTTGCTTTCATGATCTCTCCATATCAACTCTCCACTAAAGAATACTAAAATAATGATTACAAAAATACTAGATGCGTTAGAAATAGTGTCAATTAATTTGTAGGTAAGTGGGTAGGATTGAAGTCCAAAATATTCAAATCCTCCCACTAAATTAGAAATCAATATAATTGCACTAAAGAGAAATAAAATTTTGAACGTCACACTTTTTATAATACACAAAAAGTTAATCCAAAAAAAACTTTTGAACTGATTCCATTCTGTTTTTCCTGAGAAAATTGGATTTAAATTTGGACGAATAAACGATTGATTCGACACTTTTTTATTCTCTTTTTGTGCTTTTACTTTTTTATTTTTTTCTTGAAATGAAAAATTGAAATAAGAACTAATAAGCACTATAATTCCAGTTCCAATCCAAATAATTCTGTTTAATATTAATAAGCCGGTAAAGCTTGGGCTTAGTATGTTTTTCTCAATAGGAGTATAGTATTTCGTATCTAAAATAAACGCGCTACTTCCAAATGGATCAATTAAAGCACCGATAGTTTCATTGTTAATATCAGAAATTATAGTAAGTGAAATAATGTATCCAATTATTATAATTAACGAGCCAATGAATGAAATTACAGTACTTTTCCATTTACTTGCCATAGCAAAAATGATAGTTCCAGTAAAGAACATATTTGGCAAAATGAAGATTAGGTAATTATTAAGAAATGTTTCTAAGTAAAAAGAACCGAATCTATCTGCATCAATCCAACCAAAAGCGGGAGCAATAAAAGAGCCTATAATTACACCTAAAAAAACTCCAAAAATGGGTATAGTAGCCAATACTAAAGCAC
>CAWVSR010000033.1:0-11212 GCA_963932865.1 uncultured Kordia sp.
CTTTCTCTGTAGCAACCTTCACAGGCTCTGCAGACTTTTTAACCACAACAGCAGTCGCTATTTTTTCAGCAGGAATACTTGCCACTATAGGTGTTTCTGGAGTTAGCGCACTAATGTTTTTTTGATTGTTAGGCACTGCCTTTTCCCGCACAACACGTGCTCTTTTAGGCTTTGCATTTTCTACATGCATAGCCGTAGCAATTGGTGTATCTTTTTTAATTTCTTTAGCTTCCTCACTAGACTCAGCTTGGGTATCCAAAATTTTATACACCAAATCAAGTTTTTTTAATGACCTATACTTAGGTATTTTAAGTGTTTTTGCAATTTCTTGCAAATCAGCAAGTTTTTTTTCTTTTAATTCTGATATTTCAAGCATCTATTAAAAATAATTTATTGAAGTAATACTAACCGAACTAGGTTAATTAAAATGAAGATTGGTTGTTTTACTAACAACCACTACTGCAATTATACACAATATAATTTAACTATTCACTAACTTACAACTAATAGTTTGTTTTTACACCTCCTAAAAACAAAAAAAAATCTTACACGAGCATTATACACTGTAAAACAACCACTTACTAATTATTATAAAAAAGAGCTATTTTTTGTTTTTTGTTTCCTTACATTTGTAGCATAATGTTACAACGAATACAAACCATATACCTTGCTTTAGCTGCTATTTTTGCAGGAAGTACGTTATTTGTTTTTGACTTGTCAAAAACAATAGATGGTGTTGTTGCATTTGACAAACAACATGTATTACTTGGCTTTATTGCCTCTGCAGTACTTAGTTTGGTAAGTATATTTATGTTTAAAAATAGAAAGTTGCAGTTTGTATTAAACCGACTTAACATCATATTAAACTTTATATTACTAGCTGTGTTTGTATATGGTTCACTAAATGCTCCTGGAGAAGCAAACGCTTCTGAGAAAGGTGTTGGGATTCTCCCTATCATTTCTATCGTATTATTAGTTTTGTCTAACAAAGCAATAAAGAAAGATGAGGATCTTGTAAAATCAGTAGACAGATTACGTTAAATACCTCTTAGTATTATTTTTAGTGCGTAAAAAAAATCCGAAGGTTTACTTCGGATTTTTTGATTTAAATATTTTGCATGAATTATAACTCATAATAAATTTAACACTCAAATAGGCTAAATAAAATAAAAATTAACTATTTTTAGGTACTTTAACTAACTAATAATACTACAATTTTAATTATGGGGAAAATTAAAATATTTCTAATTGATGACCATCAAATTGTTATAGACGGCTTAAAAGCTGTTTTAAAACTAGAAACTGATTTTGAAGTTGTTGGCTATTCTTTAAACGCCACAGATATTTACAGCAAAATAACGGACCAGCAAACCGACATACTCATACTAGACATTAACATGCCTGAAGTAGATGGTCTTGATCTTTTAAAAGAGTTTAAGAAAAAAGGAATTCCTTGTAAAGTAATTATACTTTCTAGCCACCATGAAATAAAAATTATAAAAGAGGTTTTACACCTTGGTGCTAGTGGCTACTTATCTAAAAGTTACGCTGGCGAAAATATTGCCGAAGCAGTACGTAAAGTATACCATGGCCAACAATATTTCTCTGAGAGCATCAAAGAAAAAATGCTAATTTCTTTTACAAATAATGGTACTAGTGAAGACACCCTTAAATCAATAACGAAAAGAGAGCTTGAAATACTAGAACTTGTTGTGCAAGAGTTTACTACCAAAGAAATTGGCGAAAAACTATTTATTAGCAACAATACTGTAGACACCCACCGTAAAAACATTATGCGCAAGCTAGAGGTTAAAAATACGGTTGGTTTGGTAAAGTTTGCTATTAAAAACGAACTAGTATAAACCAACCCACTCATTAATCACTTTATATCAGTTTAAAATTCATATTACTCGCAATACAAAACAATAGTTTTATTTAATAATTAACCAAAAAAAGTATGAGTGAACAAAAAAAAAGTATTTTAAAAAATTTCACTGTAAAGTGTGACCATAGACGTAAAGGCGTTGAAGGCGATTACATTTTTAGTTTTGAAACCACAAGCCCGGTTTCCGTAATTGTTTATATTGATGAAAAACCAAAAAACAAACTTAATGGTAGCACTATACAAAACGATGGTAGCGAAATTACTTTTGAATTATCAGAAGAAAATAGTGTCAGCGGCGCTAAGTTTTTTACTTATAAAATAAAAGGTAAAAATGATGGGGCTATTAACTTTAATTATGGCTTTTACTTACCAGCAAATAACCCTAATTTACTAGAGCTAGAAGTTGGTGCTAAAGACAGAAAACCAGCAGGTAATACCAATGGTGGAGGATAGAATTACAGTATAATTACTAACCCAGCAAATGCTGGTTTTTTTTGTTACAAAATATTATTTTTTAAATTTAAACTACTTAACAACACCTCATCTCTTTTTGTGTATCTATGTAAACCTATATGAATTTGTCTTTTTTAAAAATAAACTACACCCTTCTACTGCTATCTATAACACAGGTAAATTTTTGTCAAGTTATTACCATGCAAAATGACAGCTTATACAATGCCATAAAAAAAACACTTTTTATAAAAACCAACAACAACCTCAATACGGTTTTAAAACAAATAGATGCACTACCAAAATACGCCCCTAAAAAAGCGCAATGGCAAACTTTAGCGGGTGATATTTTTAGAAAAAACAACCAACACAACAAAGCGCTAAACTATTATAAAAAAGCCTACCGTATAAACCATTACAATAATGATAGTGTAGCCCTAATGCGCGACCATGTTAAAATTGGCTTGCAGTTTCAAAAAAAATTAAATACACGTTATGATTCGTTGTACACCAAAGCTAGCCTGCAGTTAAAGGATAGCGCATTGCATTATTACAACAAAAACATACAGCAATACCAAAAGGTTAAAAAAGGCACCCCATATATTGCTGCCGCTTATGAAAATTTAGCTTATATATTATCAGATTATGGGCAATATAAAAAGTCCGAATTGTACATTAACAAAGCCATTGTCATTAACAAAACACTATACAATGACAATCACTCGGTACTAATAGGCACATTAAACATGAAAGCCTTGCTGTATATTTATCAAGAAAAATACCACAAAGCAATAGCGCTGGAAAAACTTGTGCTACAAAAAGCAACCGATACAAGCAACATAGAAGTGCTGGATAAAAAAGAAATTGCGCTACGAAACCTATCCTATTGCTATGAAAAAACCAACAACTATAAAAAAGCCTATAAAACTCAAGAAGCAATAAACAGTACAAAAAACGAAATACAACAAAAACAAAAAGCCCTAGAAATAACAACTATTGAGGCAAAATACAATGTAGCCAAAGCAACACAAAAAGCACAGCTAGCACTTTTAAAAACAAAAGAAAAGCAAAAACGCACCCAAAACTACGCTATTATTGGCGGCTTGGCAGCCGTAAGTATTTTGTTATTTATTACCATACTATACCGTAACGAAAAAATTAAACGAAGAAATGCTTCGTTAACACTTACCAAACAAAAATTAAACCAAGAAAAAATATTACGTGCCATTACAGAGGAAAACCAAAACAACATAATAAACGCTACACTAGACGGTAGAGAAAAAGAACGCCATGAAATTGCACAAACCCTTCATGATAGTGTAAGCACCCTACTCTCTTCTGCTAACATGCATTTACTGGTAGTAAAGAAAAAAACAAACTTAGTTGTTGATGAGCTTGACAAATCACAACGTATTATAGATGAGGCAGCTACCAAAGTACGGGATTTATCTCACTCTTTAATTTCTGTTGTCTTGTTAAAATTTGGTTTGGAACACGCCGTGTATGACATATGTGAAAAATACAGCAACTCTACATTAATATTTGAGCTAGAGAGTGAATATAAAATACCTCGTTTTGAAAAAAAAAATGAAATTAAAATGTTTAATATTATTGAAGAATGTGTCAATAATATTATTAAACACAGTAACGCTAAGGCAGCAACTATTGCATTACTACACAATAAAAACACCTTACACATAACCATAAAGGACAACGGTATTGGATTTAATACCGATAAAACAAACCCGAACTCTGGTATTGGCCTAAGCCAAATAAAAGCTAGAATCATAAATATGCATGGTGCTTTTAATATTATAACCGAAAAAAATAAAGGTGTCGAAATTAGCATTCAAGTGCCTATAGAAATACTTTAATAAATACCTTTCAATATTTGCGATACTTTAAAAATTTATAGCTCAATATTATTCATGTTTTATAAAATAACTTGAAACATATTGGTAATAGAAATCTAGCATAAATTAAATAGCTTGCTTTTAAAATGAAATAATAATATTTATAAAATGATTAATTTTATAAGTACTCTAAAGTATTACAATTTGTATTGTCTCAAAACTATTTTTACTAATATCATATTTATTATATTTATACAGTATTCCCTATCCCTATCCGCACAAAATTATTCGAATAAACATTTTAAATACAGTATTACACTACTTGTTAAAAACAATAAAAAAGAATAGCATTAAAATTATCTATCGAGGCATTAAAATCTGCCGACCAAAATAACAATCTTGAATTACAAATATATTGGAACACTAAAATTGGTGATATTCTAAAAACAAATCATAACTTTAAAAATGCATTCGAATATTACAGGTATGTTAAAAAACTAAGCTCAACAACTAACGATTCACTAGCAATAGCAAAAAGTATTTTTAATATTGCCACATTAAATAATTATGAATATTCTATAGCTGTGCAAAGCTCAAGAGATATTAATGCGAAAGAAAATAAAAGAACCCAAGCCTTTGAGGAGTTTAATTATTTACTCAACAACTTTAAAAACATTTAAGGTACAGATACTATTATTGTAAAAACATATGCAAATTTAACTGGTTTATATTCCTACACAAAAGAGAATGAAAAAGTATATGCGTGTGCTAAAAAAGCAGTTGAATATTTTAAAAAATTTAAAGACACGCTATCAATTATTGGAATACAAAACAATACAGGAGTAACACAGATTTTTAACGAAGAATACGATAAAGCTGAAAAAATATTTAGAGAAACATTACCACTACTCGAAGATACAGCAAACTTGAAAGTACACAACTACAAAATTATCTACCTAAATAATTTATCGCAAATTTATACAAAACAAGAAAAATATAGAAATCTCTTGATTACCTAGAAAATATCAATAATTTTTAAAAACATTTTAGAGCATAAAAAGCACAACTTGTCTATTGTTGAAATTGAAAAGAAATACAGTCAAGGGAAAAAAATTACAATAGAAAAAGAAAAAACAGAATTATGGCAATTATGGATTGGAATAATTTGCATATTGTTTTTCTTTATTATCCTTTTTGCTTTTATTTTATGTAGAAATAATAAATTAAAATCGCGCAATTTAAATTTGAGTTTAATTAAAAATGACTTAGAAAAGTCTAACGAAATTGAAAGAATTCAGAATGAAAATCAAAATAAATAATTGGCGCATCATTAGATGCAAGAGTGAAAGAACGTAAATATATTTCCGAAGTTTTACATGATAGTGTTAGCTCTTTGCTTTCTTCAGCTAACATGCATCTTCAAGTAGTTAAAAAAAATGCACTCATAACATTGAAGAAATAGAAAAATCAAGAGATATCAGAAAAAGTTAGAGATTTATCACACAACCTCATGCCCGTTGTCCTTTTAAAATTTGGTTTAAATGAGGCCACACTTGATTTATGTAAAAAATACACCAACTCAGAATTAACTTTTAAACTAGTTAACAAACATGAAACACCAAGGTTTCACGAAGATTTTGAAATTAAAACATACAATATTATAGAAGAAGTTACGAATAATATAATAAAACACAGCGTTGCAAAAAACGCTATAATTACACTAAACCAAAGCAACAACACTATTGGCATTAATATTATGGACAATGGTATTGGTTTTGATGCAAATTGTACACAAGTTAAAAATGGTATTGGCTTAAGCTTAATTAAGACTCGTATAAAAAACTTTAAAGGTACTTTTAATATTCCCTCAAAAATTAATGCAGGAACAAAAATAGAACTTAATATTCGAGTATCATAAACCTCCACGATATGTTTAGATATAGTAGACATTGAATAAATGTCTATATAATATTAAAAATACACATTTTATAAATAATCAAAGAGATAAAAAACACTTCACAAAATCAAAAAACAATAATAATCTATAAGCAATTATTGTTTTTAAGGATGAATAAAAATAAAGTGCATAGAAGAGGAAATATTAAGATGATATTTTTTACATTTGCTTAGCTTTAAAAAGATAACAATTACATTATGAATTTACACGAATATCAAGGTAAAGAAATATTAAGCAGTTTTGGAGTACGTATCCAAAGAGGAGTTGTAGCTCAAACTGCTGATGAAGCTGTAGCGGCTGCTAAAAAATTAACTGAAGAAACCGGTACTGGTTGGCACGTAATTAAAGCACAAGTTCACGCAGGTGGTCGTGGTAAAGGTGGTGGAGTTAAGTTGGCTAAAAACTTAGAACAGGTTAAAGAAATAGCTGGACAAATTATAGGGATGGACTTAGTTACTCCTCAAACTTCAGCAGAAGGAAAAAGAGTACACCAAGTTTTAGTTGCAGAAGATGTTTACTACCCAGGAGATAGCGAAACAAGTGAATTTTATGTATCTGTTTTATTAAACAGAGCTACTGGTAGAAACATGGTAATGTACTCTACTGAAGGTGGTATGGATATTGAAACTGTTGCAGAGGAAACACCACACTTAATTTTTACAGAAGAAATAGATCCTGCTACAGGATTATTACCGTTTCAAGCTCGTAAAATTGCATTTAACTTAGGGCTTTCAGGAAAAGCTTTTAAAGAAATGACAAAGTTTGTTGCTGCCTTATATAAAGCATATGTAGAGTCTGACTCTTCTATGTTTGAAATTAACCCAGTATTAAAAACATCCGATGATTTAATCATGGCTGTTGATGCTAAGGTTACTATTGACGATAACGCACTTTATAGACGTAAGAACTATTTAGAAATGCGCGACCTTAGAGAAGAAAACGCTATTGAAGTTGAAGCTGGTGCTTTAGGTTTAAATTACGTTGATTTAGATGGTAACGTAGGATGCATGGTTAACGGAGCTGGTTTGGCAATGGCAACTATGGATTTAATTAAAATGTCTGGTGGTGAACCAGCAAACTTTTTAGATGTTGGAGGAACTGCAGATGCTAAACGTGTTGAAGAAGCTTTCAGAATTATCTTAAAAGATCCTAATGTAAAAGCTATTTTAGTAAATATTTTTGGAGGGATCGTTCGTTGTGATCGTGTTGCTGAAGGAATTATTGCTGCTTACAAAAACATGGGAGACGCCATGAATGTTCCTTTAATTGTACGTTTACAAGGTACAAACGCAGATATTGCTAAAAAACTAATTGAAGATTCTGGCTTAGACTTACAATCTGCAACTGCTTTTAAAGAAGCTGCTGATAAAGTAAAAGCTGTTTTAGCATAATACTATAAACAAGATAAATAACTTATCATAAAAAAAAGCTCAAACATATCGTTTGAGCTTTTTTAGTTATATTAGTAATTCATACACCCGAAATAAATAATTATGAGTACAGAAGAAAAACTAAGTGCCCTTAGTCAATTAATTGCTTTTGCCAGAACTGGTACTGTAATTAAAGATGTAGAATATGATTTTTTAATACTTATTGCCAATCAAATTGGAGTTGATAAAAATACCTTTGACAAGCTTTTAAAAAATCCTGTACCACATTTAAATTTAAAATATGAAAGTGAACGAATTGTACAATTTCACAGATTATTACTGTTAATGAATGTAGATAAAGTTATTGAAACAAAAGAACTAGAGAATATTCATTTGTTAGGTATTAAGATGGGTTTAAACCTTCAAGCAATTGACCAAACACTAAAGGTGATGCATCAATATGAAAATAACAATATTCCTCCTGAAATACTATTAAATATCTTTAAAACCTACTACAATTAAATAGGTTTATTTTATAAAAAACTTTTTTATTATATCTATTTGTATTTTGTAAAGTATTAGTCCAATTACAACTCCGAAAAATATTCCTGTAAGTACATCTGCCGGATAATGTACACCTATATATATTCTACTATAACCAACAAATAAAGCCCAAGTAATTAAAAATGTATAAAGATATTTAACATGTGGTTGTAATATTTTACCTAGAAAAACAGCTAATGCCATAGAGCTTGCTGCATGCGCAGAAAAATAACCATATCTTCCTCCACAATATGATTTTACTAAGCGCATTATCTCTAACAACTCCACATCATGGCAAGGTCTAGGCCTTAAGAATAAAAATTTCTTAAATAAATTTGCCAATTGATCTGTACATGCAATCATTATAGCCACAAGAACAAGTGTAAGAACTGTATGCTTTAAACCTATTTTTTTATACAAAACCAATAGGAGCAAAACATACATAGGAATGGCATTCCATTTGCCTGTAATAAACATCCAGAAACCATCAAAAGTAGTGGTTCCTAAACCATTTAAAAACAAAAACAATTCTCTATCAAGCTGAATTAATTGTTCCATTATTCTTCGTACAAGGCAATTTCTTTGTCATAAAACTCTGTTGCCTCTTTAATACAAATTTCGGCTTCAGAAAGTAGCTCTTCTTCTTCGCTTTTATCAAAATCTTCTAACCATTCAATTTCATCATTCTCTAAATTAATGATAAACCTAGGAAAACCAGTATGTATGATAAATATAGCATTTGGAAATTCAGAATTGTCTCCTAAAATAAACTTTGGTAACTCCATAATAATTTAACTCTTGATTAATTTTTTTGTAATATAATTAAATCTAAGGAATAACAGTATTGAAGAAACTGATAAACCAGCTAATAACCCCAACCAAATTCCTGAACTTTTAAAATAAGTGTGTAATCCTAAATAATAACTTACTGGAAAACCTACCACCCAATAGGAAACAAAAATAAGTACTGTTGGCATTTTTACATCTTGTAAACCTCGTAAAGCACCCAATACAACTACTTGTATTCCGTCTGATATTTGAAATACTGCTGCAATTAACAATAAGGAAGCTGCTGTTTTTACCACCTCCATAGTATTAGGTAAATCTGATAGGTTGTTATAATTCACAAACAAATCTGGAAATATATTATGAAATGCTACAAAAATTCCTGCAAATATAATTTCAATAAAAAATGTTAATAAAAACACCGAAAAAGCAACCCTGCGTAACTCTTTAAAATTCTGTAATCCTTTTTGATTTCCTACTCTAATTGTTGCTGCTACACTAAGTCCCATTCCTACCATAAAGGTTAATGAGGATAATTTTAATGCTATTTGATTTGCTGCTTGTGCATTACTTCCTAATACCCCAGACAACCATATGGCAGATGTGAATATAGCCACCTCAAAAAACATTTGTAAAGCAGAAGGCACACCAAGAGAAAGTATTTTATTAATTACCGATTTTTTAATAACTAAAAAATTTAAATTGGTAATATATGGAGCAAACTTTACTTTTGATTTAAACAAAAACAAAATAAACAACAACATTACAATTCTTGAAATCAAAGTTCCTATTGCTGCCCCTACAATACCCAACTCTGGAAAACCAAACATTCCATAAATTAGTAAATAGTTTAATATTATATTAATTACATTGGCTAGAAGAGTAGCCCACATAGCATATTTTGTTAACGATAAACCGTCAGAAAACTGCTTAAATGCTTGAAACATAATCATTGGTATTAAAGAAAATGCTACGATCTCTAAATAAGGTATTGCCAAAGCAACTACTGCTAAAGGCTGTTTCATATGGTACATTATTGGCTTTGACAGCAGTATCAAGCCAAATAAAACAATACCTAAAACAGTACATAAAAATAAACCATGTTTAAATGCTGCCTTCCCTTTTGCAACATTCCCCTCTCCATCTGCCTCTGCAACTAATGGCGTTATTGCTGTAGAAAAACCAATACCTAAAGACATTGCTATAAATAAAAAACTATTTCCTAAAGATACTGCTGCAAGTTCTGTAGTACCAATTTTACCTACCATTATATCATCAATCAAACCTACTAAAGTATGACCAACCATACCCAATATAACAGGGTATGCTAGTTTTAAATTATAACGGAATTCTTTTGTGTAAGCTGTTAATGTCACTTCATAAATTTTAAGTTTGCAAAGATAGCTGATAAGCAACAAATGCCAATCATAATTTTAATATTGACAACACTTATTTTTCAACTGAATACTTCGCAAACTTTAGTACCAATGAATAGGAGCTAATGATACATATTTTTCGACTCTTATTGAAAATATTATTACTATTTTTTTATTTTTTTGTTTTGAATTACTTCATACTTATCAAATAAATACACTAACGAAGCCATTGTGGCTGCTCCCAATTCTAACTCTCTTTTGTTTACGTGCTCAAAAGTATCATTAGCCGCATGATGATGATCAAAATAACGTTGAGAATCTGGACGTAAACCACACAATACATTATCTCCTTTTAAAGGACCAATATCTGCCCCACTACCTCCTTTTTCAAAGTAATGTATCAAATAGGGTTTGAATAACGATTTCCACGACAATACTTTTTGAAAGTTCTCTTCAGAACAATCAAAAGAAAAACCTCTAGGGGTAAAACCACCAGAATCACTTTCTAATGCAAACACATGATTTTCCTTTCTTTCAGCAGCTACTTTTGCATATTTTTTACCTCCACGTAAACCATTTTCCTCATTCATAAACAATACTACTCTAATAGTATGTTTTGGCTTATACCCAGTTTGCTTCATTAAACGTAATACTTCCATAGATTGCACTACCCCAGCACCATCATCATGAGTACCATCACCTAAATCCCACGAATCTAAATGACCTCCTACAACCATAATTTTATTAGGATATGTAGATCCTGTAATTTCTCCAATAACATTGTAAGACTGCACATCTTTTAACTGCTTGCAATGTTGTGAAAAATAAAACTTTGTATTTTTATCTAACTGTAACATTGTACTAAGTAATTCTGCTCCGTTCGTACTTATTGCTGCAGCTGGAATTCGTTTATTAACTGCTACATCACCATAAGTCATTGAACCAGCATGAGGATAATCGTCTAAACGTAAATTCATAGAACGCACCAATAC
>CAWVSR010000034.1:0-11197 GCA_963932865.1 uncultured Kordia sp.
CTGGAGTGATTTTAGGACCTGGTTTTTGGAATTCCGGTACAGGAGAAATTTTTGTTAAAGTAGCTGATGGGTTTCGTTATTACACTTCTGGAACGGTAGGCATGATTGGTGTTAATGATGTTGTGAAATCTATGATTTTATTAATGAATTCAGGTATTAAAAACGATCAATTCATTCTAGTTTCTGAAAATATTACATACCAAGAGTTGATGCAAAATATTATTCAGGTTACTGGAAGTAAAAATACTAGTAAAGAAATTAAAAAATGGCAATTATTATTTGTTTTGAAGATAGACGCTTTATTAAGTTTTTTTAATATAAGAAAAAGAAGCCTATACAAAGCTAATGTAAATTCAGTATTTAAAAACTTGGTATATGATAACTCAAAGATTAAAAAAGCGGTAGAAATTGAGTTTACACCAATAGTAGACGTTATAAAAAATATAGGTTTCTTCTTTACAAAACAATATTAATTATTTTGTAATAACTCCTCAATAAAGTTTCTAGAATTAGATAATCGAGCAATTTTATTCTGACCACCTAATTTACTATTATTTCTTAACCAATCATAAAACAAACCAGGTTTTGCTTTATGTAATTTAGGATGGTTTAAGGTAATGTTATTAAAACGTTTTGCTTCGTAATCAGAGTTTAAAGATTTTAAAGCATTGTCTAATAACTCTGAAAAGTATTCGATGTTTTCGGGTTCTCGTTTAAATTCAATAAGCCATTCATGAGCTCCTTTTTTATTACCATTCATAAAAATAGGAGCGGCGGTATATTCTTTAATTTCAGATTTTGTTTTTTCACAAGCTATTTTTAAAGCTTTGTCCGTGTTCTCAATCATTAATTCTTCTCCAAAAACATTAATATGATGTTTTGTTCTTCCTGTAACTTTTATTCTATATGGACTAGTAGATGTAAAACGAACTGTGTCGCCAATTTGGTAACGCCATAACCCAGCATTAGTGGTTATAATTACAGCATAATTTATATTAATTTCAACTTCGCTTAAAGGAATCATTTTTTGCTGACTTGTACCATAGGTATCCATAGCAGCAAATTCATAAAATATCCCATAATCAAGCATTAATAAAAGCTCAGAAGAGTCGTTCCTGTCTTGTATAGCAAAGAAACCCTCCGAGGCATTATAGATTTCATAATATTTAAAATCATTTTTTGGGAGTAACTTTGTGTATTGTTCTTTATAAGGTTCAAAGCTAACCCCCCCATGAAAATAGACTTCTAAATTCTCCCAAACCTCTAATAGATGTTTGTTTTGAGTAGTTTCTAGTATTTGGTTTAATAAAACAAGCATCCAAGAAGGAACACCTGCTAAGCTAGTTACATTTTCTTTAATCGTTTCATCAACAATTTCTTGAAGTTTGGTTTCCCAATTATCCATTAAAGATATTTTACTACTTGGGGTAGAACTGTATTCTGCCCAAAATGGCATATTATCAATTAATATGGCCGATAGGTCGCCAAAAACAGTTCCGTTTTCTTGGTATAGTTCTTTACTACCACCTAATCGTAAACCTTTACCTCTAAAAAGTTTAGAATCTTCATTGTTGTTAAGGTATAAGCATAATAAATCTTTACTTCCTTTGTAGTGGCAATCATCTAATGATTCTTGACTTACGGGTATAAATTTGCTTTTAGCATTTGTAGTACCGCTTGATTTTGCAAACCATTTTATTTGTGAGTCCCAAAACAACTCCTGTTCTCCTTTACGAGATTGTTCAATTAAAGGTTCCATATCTTCGTAACTTATTACAGGGACTCGTGCAATAAATGCTTCATAGGTTTTAATAGATGCAAAATCATATTTTTTCCCAAGAGCAGTGTTTTTTGCGCTTTGTAATAAATTAAACAGCAGTTCATGTTGTACTTCATTAGGATATTTTGAAAAGAATTCTATTTGATGAATTCGTTTTTTCAAAAACCAAGAGACTACAGAATTAACTAACGGAATTGGCATAAATAATTTATCTTTAGCCCTAAATTTACTATAAAAATATCAATATGCAATACCAAGGTGTTTTACAAAAAATGCAGACAGAATATAGTGATACAATTCAGTATTATTTAATGTTTGATAATGATGTATTGAATATGAATCAATTAATGGGTAAAAGTATTCATGTTTCTTTTGAAAAGTATCAATGCATGAATTGTGCAAAAGACAAGGAGATATACAGACAAGGTTTTTGTAAATCTTGTTTTTTTGATGCTCCTCAAGCTGGAGAATGGATAATGCATCCTGAAAAGTCGACAGCTCATTTAGGAATTGCTGATAGAGATTTAGCTTATGAACAGCGAGTGCAGCTTACCCCCCATATAGTTTATTTGGCATTGAGTAGTAATGTTAAAGTTGGGGTAACACGTAAAACACAAGTTCCTACACGTTGGATAGATCAGGGGGCTGTTAAGGCATTGCCAATAGTAGAGGCTCCCAATAGATATTTAGCAGGAATTGCTGAGGTTGCTCTAAAAAATCATGTTGCAGATAAAACCAATTGGAGAGCAATGCTTAAGAACGAAACTCCAGAAGCAGATTTAATTCAGGTAAAAAATGATTTAAAAGAATTTTTACCGGAAGAGGTAAGGGAATATGTTTTAGAAGATGCCGAAGTTTTAGATTTAAATTTTCCTGTTGTTCAATATCCTACAAAAATTAAAAGTTTAAATCTTACAAAAACACCAGATTTTTCAGGTGTGTTAAAAGGTATTAAAGGGCAGTATTTAATATTTGAAGACAATACTGTTTTTAATGTTAGAAATAACGAAGGTATAGTTGTTAATTTATCGGTGAACTAATTTATTAAGGATAAGGTTATTAACAAAAAAACAGTGTAAAATAGACAACTATTTTACACTGTTTTTTTTGTTAAGCTTTATTAAAATTAGTTTTTAATAAAATCAGGCCATTTTTTCATATAGGTTATAAATTTATGACCCAATCCTTCCTCTTTAAGATGTTGTTCGGTAACAGGAACTGAAATTGGATTAAAATTAGGGTTTTCGATTACTAATTTTGGAAAATTATGATGTAAAATAGCAGATGTTCCTATGGTAACAAAATCAACTCCTGCATCTAAAATTTGTTGTACTTCAACTGCATTAGTTATTTTACCTGCAACGGTCCATTTTACCTGCTTAAAGTCTAATTCTTTAAAATATTCTAACAAAGTGGTATCCTGGAAATTTTCATCATTAGGTTTTTTAAAACAGTCCCAAAGTGAAATGTCTAAAAAGTCAATCTTTTCGGTATCAATCAGTTTTTGGCAAACTGTTTTTACCTCTTCAAGATTCATCCCAAACCTTTCTGGTGATAAACGAACTCCTACTAAAAAATCATCACCACATTGTTTTCTTATTCCTTCAACTATTTCAAATAAAATACGTGCTCTATTTTCTAAACTCCCACCATAGTGGTCTGTTCTATGATTTATCTCGGCGCTTAAAAACTGTGTTAAAATATACCCATGTGCCCCATGAACTTCTACACCATCATAACCACATTTTTTTGCTCTTACAGCTGCAGTTATAAAATCGTCACGTAGCTGTATGACTTCTTGTAAGCTTAATGCTCTTGAATTTGTTTCTTCATTATTAGAAGGACAAACAGGGGTGTTGTTTATTACCGCTTCAGGCGAACGCATTCCTGCATGGTGTAACTGGATGACAGATATGCCTCCATGAGCTTTTATGTTTTCGGTTATTTTTAGGTGTCCTTCGTTTAAATCATCACTAAAGATACCCAATTGACCAGGAAATCCTTTTCCAATTTCTTGTACGTGGGAAGCACAGGTCATTACCAAACCAAAATCTCCTTCAGCTCGCATGGTAATCCATTTGAGTTCATCGTCAGACAATTGACCATTTTCATGACTTTGTTGGTTGGTTAGGGGAGCTAACATAAATCTGTTTTTCATGATTTTCCCACAGTTAAAAGTAACTTTTGAGTTTGTTTTTATCATTGTATTATAGATCAATTATTGAATGAACCATAAAATTAAACAGATTATAAGTTTTCTTCATCCTTTTTAACATTTCATAAAGAATTTAAACATGAATTAGCTTTAGTAATCAGTTAAAAAAGTAAGTTAACTTATCGTAATCCGTTAATATCGTAACGAGATACAAAATCCCAAATAAGTTTATCGGTATTGGCTCCTTCATAATCAATATCAAACCAAACATGTTCTCCATTAATTACTTTGTAATGTTCAATACTTACATTGTTATTACCATTTCCGTAAGTATATTTTTCAATAGTTACTCCGTTATTGGTATTACTATTAATAGTTGGTGAACTTTCTGTTTCGTTAAAGTTTATCCAATAATTTAATGTGCTTTGAATTGAGTTATAATCGCTACTTCCTTCGTATGGCAAAACACCATCATTAGTTCCATGAATGTTAATAAGCGGTATCGGGTGGCTAGGATTTGGAGTTGTGTCTATCATAGCTCCTGATACAGATCCAATAGCAGCAATTAAGTTACTTTTGTTTTGCGCTAAGCCATAAGAAAACATACCGCCGTTGGAATAACCACATGCATATATTCTTTCTTGATCAATATTATAATTTGAAGAAACTTCATTAATTAAAGCTTCAATAAAACCATAATCATCTGCAGTACTTTTATTATCTCCTCCGGGTAATGATGGGTTCCAATGTGGAGAACCGTTTAAACAACTTCCTTGCGGATAAACTAAAATAAAATTTTCTAATTCGGCTAAAGATCGCATATCTGCTTCATTCATATAGTTAGTTGCATTTCCGCCGAAACCGTGAAAATTCATCATTACCGGAATTAAAGAAGTTCCGTTATATGTACTAGGTACATATAAAATATATTCTCTAATTTCATCATTATGTATTAGCATTTCTGCATTTTCATTTTGAGTACAGCTTTCATTTGAATTGGAGGAGTCGTCATCTTTACTACAGTTTAACAATGTACTTGCTAAAATTAGAATTAAAATTACTTTTTTCATTGTAAAAAATTATTATTAGGTTTTAAATAAGGTGTTTTTTTCAAATTACTTTTTGTTTAACTTTTATGAGTAGTTCAGATTTGTATCCTCGTTTAGTTATTAATTTAAGTAATTTTTGGTATTGCTTTTTACTTATTTGTGGTGTTCTTGAAAGTATCCATAGATATTTATCAGATTTACTACCTACAATTGCCCATTGATAATTTTCGTCTAATTCAAGCACAAAATAGTCAGCATAAAAAAACCAAAAAAAAGAAACTTTTAATTCTGCAGATATATCTTTATTTGGAGTTTTAGCTTTTCCGATAGCTTCAGTTTTTTTGCCGTCTAAGGTTTTTTCATAGCCACGGTTAATGACTTTCAATTTACCATCATCTCTAAAGGAGTAATTGGCGGTTACTCCCACTAAATCGCGTTCAAAATAGTGATCATAACGTGCTATTTCATACCAGGTACCTAAGTACCTTTCAATATCAAAATTTTTGACAACGGTTTTATCAATTGTTCTGTTTTGAGCAATGCTAGTAGTAAAAGCAAATAAGACAAATAATAGAATGCTTGTTTTTTGAATGCTTACTTTATTTAGAAAAATGAATTTTAAAATTTTCATAATAGTTATTCATTAGGAGCTATAAATTTTAATGCTTTATCTATATGTGAACTGTCAAAGTAGCGTTCTTCATAACCTTTTTTTAAACGTTCAAAGAAAAAGTTGTCTAAAGGGATTAAAGCTTTTAATATGTTTGAATGTGCAACTATAGCAATGTTACCTACATGCTCTAGATTTCGTATTACCCAAAGAATATGTTCCATAAAAGTTTTAGTATTGATTTGATTTATTTTTAATTCATCTAATTTTATCAATACATTAATATGTTCATGTCCTTTAGTAAGTTTTTCTTCAAAAAACTTATGTACTAATTTCATGTCCGTTTCTGTAAAAGATTCAATAGCTTCTACAGCAATAGCGTTACCTTTAAATATTTTAATTTGTTCAATCATAATATATTATTTTATTGGTATGTTTAATTTAAGATCTAACGTTAAATGCCTCTTGTTTATTGTTTTGTAAAAGAAAGTGTCTTAACGCCTTTGTTATAAAAATAAAGATGGTTCCCTTTGATCAAGTAAGTTTCTGTATGGGTTAATTTATCCAGATATTTTTGTTCAAGATCCATTAAGTTACAGAATTTTTTCGTGCTATTTATTTTGTTAAATTTTATGCTATTAAAACTTACTAAATCAATATTACCTATATAATTATTACAATAGCTAGTACCATTAAAATACATTTTATTTAGCATAATGTTTAATATAGGTTTTTGCGTATTTATTAAGGTATCGTTCTCTATTTTAAGCTTCCATTTGCCTAGTAGATTTATTCTATAATCTTTCTTTTTTTCAAGTTCCTTTAATAAGATATATTTGTTTTCTTGCTCTTTGACTTTTATTTTTTTTAAATACCCTTCCTCGAAATTTAAACCATCTATATTTCTATTTAATGATATAAAATTTTCATTTTTAAGTGTATCACTTCTTTGAATTAACAGTGTGGGAATATTATTTTTGTCATTTTTAAATCCGCTCACCCAAAAAGTTTCTTCTTTTGGTTTGTTGCAACTAACAATAATGAATATGAGAAGTAGGTAGTATATTTTATGAACACTCATATTAGTTGTTTTTTAATTCTACAATAATATCATTCTTCCTTTTAAATACTTCGTAAGGAGCATTATAGCCTAAATAATAAAATTTATTGGTGTGTTTAATTCCTTTATTATTTAAAGCGTTTATTAAATTTTGTTTTTGTAGTGCTATTTTTTTGTTGTTAGCCCATCCTCCAAAACTTATTGCCGCTACTTTTTTTTCGGGGATTTCTAAAAATTCAATATTGCTAGCATTTGGTTTTGGTAAGTTGTTTCTGTTAAACTTTTTAGGTACCAAAAACATCATTGTCATTGAATCATCTAATGTCATAGCTACGGGAGAGGTCATGGCTATTTTTTCATTTTTTGCATTTCCTCCAAAAATATAACCAGCTAAAACAGAGAATCCTTTGCTAGAGGCATTTTTAAAATCATTTGTATTACTGTTTACACTTGTAAATAAACTAGCTTCATATTTTCGGATTTCGAATTTTTCAAATGTTTTACTCACTTTGTATGGATACATTTCAATGTTATGTTGACTTTTTAAAGCAAATAATTGAATGCCTATAAAAGCAACCAAGACAAAACATATAATAATAACAACTATTTTCATTATTTAAATTTTATAAACAAGATAATATATTAGAATGAATTGTGGTGTGTAGTCATTACATTTTTAATAAAATCAAAAAATCATCTTAAAGATGATTTTTTGATTACAACTTTAATAGAGGGGGTTTCTTAGAAATAAATAAATTATCATTGGACTTAATTTTGTTAAATATACTAGTTATAAGAATTTAAATTTATTTTAAATGTCACGATTAAATTATTTATTTTGTTTCTTATTAATGAAGATATCATTCGCACAAGTGGGTATTGGGACAACAAATCCGGATTCAAGTGCATTATTAGAGTTAGATTCTAATAATTCAGGGTTATTAATACCAAGAGTAACAGAAGCTGAAAGAAATAGTATAACTGACCCCGCTAATGGATTATTAATTTATCAAACGAATGTTATACAAGGGCTTTATTGTTATGATGAAATATTAGGTTGGAAATTAGTATCAAATGACTTAGATTCTGACCCAACTAACGAAATTGAGTTGCCAACTTCTCCTCAAATTGGAGCAATGACTTATTGGAATGGTACAAATTGGGTTGTAGTTGAACCTACAATTAATGAAGGAGCTACTTTAAAAATGATTGAAGGAGTACCTTCTTGGGAAGGAGGAACACCACCACCATTTAAAATAGGAGATTTAATTGCAGGAGGTATTATATTTTATATAGCGCCAGAACCTACCGATTTAGACGGTAATGGCACTTTAGACAAAGGTTTGGTGTGTGCTCTTTCAGATCAATCTAACCGTACACAATGGATAATTGGAGGTAATACTCAAACAGAATATAATGGTAATACTCAAACAGAAATAGGAACAGGTAAGGCAAACACAATTGCTATGATGAGTCAATCTGGTTATATTGGTGGAGCAGCAAAAGTTTGCAATGATTATGAAAACCCAGATACAGGTACAGGTATTTACGATGATTGGTTTTTACCTTCTATAGCTGAATTAAATAAAATATTTTCTCAGGTGGCTATTTTAAATACTGTAACGGGTTTCACACCAACAAGTGGTTTTATTTATTGGAGTTCTAGTGAGAGACTTAATAATCTAGCTTATGCTATTACGTTCTTTAATACTACCCAATCGCCAAAAGACAGCCAAAATTCTGTTCGTGCAATTCGAGCTTTTTAATTTTTTATTAATATAACTTTTAAACCTACTGCTGTAGTGTGGTTAAATAAACACCTCATTATTAAATTTTGTAATGAGGTGTTTGTTGTAAAAATTATATACTGTTTACAAATTCTAAAAATACTTTTTTATGAATTGCTAAGTCTAGGTTTCCTGATACGGCAACTCTTACAATATAATCTTTGTCACCTTCTTTTGTAGTACCCTGTGTTGAGGTAGCAGGTACAGTCCAATAACATCCTTTCAACTGCCCGTAACTCACACAAAATTTACTTTCTTTAGGTATTTTTTCAATCATTAAATTAATTAATTTTAAATTTAATGCTCTTTTGTAGGTTTCTTTTTCCTCTTCAGTGTTTCCTTTTGTTGGAAGGTCTAATGAGAATACCGAAGGAGTAAAACTTTTACTTGCAAGTTCTTCAGAAACAAAATTAATTTTTGCAGTTGGTAAAGTTTCATGAATGTAGTTTACAAAATCACGAGTGTTTACATAGGCATCTGCTATTCTTTGATTCATTGAAGGCATTTGTGATGCCAAAATAGCATATTGTAATGCTGTGGCTTCATTATCACAAAGTAATAAATGCTTTTCTATGTTTGGCATTAACTCTTTTGCTTTTTCATTAGACACACAATATCCTGCAGTACATTTACCTCCGCTTGGGAATTTTGAGCCACTAGCATATGAAATTGCTCTAACGCTTGATAATATTTCGTTTTCACCAAGAAATTGAACATTTGGGCAGAAAGTTTGATCTAAAATAAAAACAGAATCTACAGCAATATTCCCGTTTTTTGTTTTTCTAACCTTACTTAAAGCATCTCTTAAATTATTAAGATTTGGTACTTCAACTCTTGGGTTAGTAGGTATTTCTGCAATAATAAACGGTACTCCATCATCATGAGCAATTTTATCTAACACAAGGTTAATACCATCAACCATATCTTTACCGCCATCTACGGGTAAATCTACTACTTCTACATTTTCTATAGCATCAGCAACTCTTCTTGCTTGGTCGTTTGTACCTCCATAACAATTTGGTGGCACAATAATTTTAATTTCTTTTCCTTTGTGGTTTGTCAATGCATCATCAATTAATCCCATAACTATTGCATATTGCATTGACAATCCACTTGATGCAACTAAAGGAGTTGTTCTTGTCCCAGTTATTTCTTTTGTGGTTTTTTGAACATTATGTTTATGATCTTGTTCAATATTTTCGTAGTGAGTATCTGGTTGTTTTGCAACTAGGTTTTGTAATGCAACTAAAGTATTAATAGGAGTCATTGCAATTGTTTCTCGTCTTCTAAAATGCTGTATTTCTGAAATATATTTATTACTGTGAGTTTCACTTACCATCAAAATACTTCCTAAATAGGAATGTATATTCACTTGAAAGTCAATATTTATACTTGTGTTAAAACTATAAATGTCCTCATTAGATGATATTAATACACAACTGCCTTCTATCTCAGAAACATCTTTACTGTTGTTAATTTGTATTACATCAAATTTGTATCCGTAAACATTTTTTAAAGTTTCGACATCAAATATACTTGGCAAAGCTTCGGTATGAAAAATAGTAGTTTTTTTATTTAATAATGAATTGGTTCTTAGTATTGCTAAAATTGAAGCTGTTTTAGAGTCAAAACTAATTACATTATTCGCATTTATATTATTTTTTTTTGAGATAACCCATTCCAAAACACAAGATAATGGGTGTCCTAATCTAATATAATCATATGCAGTAGGTAGATTTTTTAAAGATTTATTAGTTATTTCATTATTACTTATTAATTTTTCAAATAGACTTGTAAATTCTTCTTTAGCTAATGATTCATTGTAAATATCTAACCTGTGAGTTGTTAGATTTAGCCAATCTTTAGGCATGTTTTCTAGTATTTTACTAAGAATCATAAGGGTTTTATCTTGTTCCATTTTCTGCAGTTTTATAAACGCTACAAGATACGTTAATTTCAAATTTCTATAAAAGAGTATTTATAAATATGACAAAATTATTATTGTCATCTTTAAAATGTTTTTTATAAATCATCTTTTCAAACACCATATTTAAATATTATTTAAATAAACTTAGTAAATAAAAATAAAAAATCATGCGTACAAAATTTCACATAATATTAATTGTAACAATATTTTTTTATTTCAGCAGTAATGCACAAGTTGGTATAGGTACTGTTGTACCTGATCCAAGTGCTGCTTTAGATATTTCATCAAATAATTCGGGTGTGCTCTTTCCAAGACTAACTGAAAATGAAAAACAAAACATATCCAATCCAGCTCATGGATTGTTAGTATATCAAACGGATGGTAAAAAAGGTTTTTATTATTATAATAGTACTGTATGGAAATTAGTTGGTTCCGAATCATGTAACTTACAAATTGGAGATGAACATCAAGGAGGTATAATTATCTATTTAGACTCATCTGGTTGTCACGGTTTAATTGCTGGAAAGAAAGATCTTGATTTTGATTGTAATTGGTATATTCCGTCGGATTCTGATTCTTATATAAAATTTTATGCTTTCAGAAATGGTATTGGTGCTGGAAAATTGAATACAGAATTAATCTTAAATAAATATAAAGATAATTTTACTAATGAAAATGATTATTTTAATTCAGCAGCGTTTAAAACTTCTGAATATGTAGAAGGAAATTATGGAGATTGGTATTTACCTTCTGCGTATGAATTGGATTTATTAAATAATAACATTGGTGAAACATATAGTCTAACAAGTGAAATAAATATTGCTTATTG
>CAWVSR010000035.1:0-11167 GCA_963932865.1 uncultured Kordia sp.
AGTACTGCTAGAAAATCATTACGTTTTTTAACAAACGATATTAGCGAGGATAAAACTAATTTAATAAACTGGATTGCAGATTATAAAACTAAAATACAACCTAAATATAGTTCCAAACTATATTCTGAAAGCAATCTAAGCGCCGTTAAGGTTGTAGCTGAGGAACCTCAATATAATTCTGATTCAGAAATAGTAGATGCACGTTTAATTATGCGTGATAACTTTGATGCTATATTTACTAAATATCCAGAAGCATTAATTTTCGGAGAAGACGCAGGACATATTGGTGATGTAAATCAAGGTCTTGAAGGCATGCAAGAAAAGTATGGTGAATTAAGAGTTTCTGATACTGGTATTAGAGAAGCTACTATATTAGGTCAGGGAATTGGTATGGCTATGAGAGGATTGCGTCCTATTGCAGAAATTCAGTATTTAGACTACATTCTTTATGCATTACAAATCATGTCTGATGATTTAGCTACCTTACAATACCGAACATTTGGTAAGCAAAAAGCACCATTAATTATTCGTACTCGTGGGCATAGACTAGAAGGAATATGGCACTCCGGTTCACAAATGGGTGGATTAATTCATTTATTAAGAGGAATACACTTATTGGTGCCAAGAAACATGACAAAAGCTGCTGGTTTTTACAATACGCTACTAGAAGGTGATGATCCTGCTGTAGTTGTTGAATGTTTAAACGGCTACAGACTTAAAGAGAAAATGCCTTCTAACTTAGGAACATTTAAAACTCCTTTAGGAGTTGTTGAAACCTTAAAAGAAGGTACTGATATTACATTAGTTTCTTATGGCTCTACGTTAAGAATTGTTGAGGAAACAGCAAAAGAACTGGTTCAAGTTGGTATTAATGCGGAAATAATCGATATACAATCATTACTTCCGTTTGATATTAATCATGATATTGTAAAATCTATTCAAAAAACAAATAGATTATTAGTTATTGACGAAGATGTACCGGGAGGAGCTTCTGCCTATATTTTACAAGAAGTAGTTGAAAAACAAAATGCTTATAAATATTTAGACAGTAAGCCACAAACACTAACTGCAAAAGAACACAGACCTGCATACGGAACTGATGGCGACTACTTTTCTAAACCTTCAGCAGAAGATATTTTCGAAAAAGTATATAATATTATGAATGAAGCTAACCCAAGCAAATATCCTGACTTATTTTAAAGTCATATACAATCAAGCATAAAAAAACCACGTAATACGTGGTTTTTTTATGCTTGATTGTTGAAATATTAATTACCTAACATACCATTTTTCAAATCTTTATCTGCTGGCTTTTTTCCTAACCAAATTCCAAATAAAGCCTTTTTAAAATCTAACCCACTTACTGTTCCTTTTTCTTTTCCGTTTTTATAAACAGTTGTAACAGCTTTAGAATAGACAATATCAAAAACATCTTCTTTTGTTATTTCATCATTAAAACAGGCAATAAATGCCGCTTTATTTTCAGTAGTTGCTATTCCTACTTTTGAATTTTCAAAACCATCATTTACCGCTCCAATCATTTTTTCTTGCGATACCATTCCACTTACAATATGTAACTTTAATGCCATAGGAGCGTCTGAATTAATCACATCTAAAGCAACATCAGATTTTGTTTGTAAATATAACCCTCCTGCATATAAATCTATCCACATTTTTTCTCTCATGCCAGCACCATTAAGCATCATCTCTTCACCCGAAAGTGTAACTTTATTTGGCAAAGTAACATCACCTACTTTTGTTTGACCAAATGAAACATTTGCAAAAAACACTAACATCATTAAAACTACTATCTTTTTCATATACATATAAAATTTAATTAATAATTATTCTCAATTTTTAAGTTTTTCAGAGGCTTGTTTTTTTAACGACAATAATGAAGCATTTAATTCATAGCCCAATAAAATAATATTTGAATTCAACCAAATATACAACATCAAAATTAATATAGCTCCTATAGAACCATACAGCTCGTTATACTGAGCAAAATTATTTACATAAATACCGAATAAATACGTAGCTAATAAAAATAGTATTGTTGATAATGTTGCGCCTGGCGTAAAAAACTTTCTTGAATTTTTTTCTGGAGAACCAAAATAATAAAACATCGCGGTCACCGTATAAAACATTAATGTAATAATAGTATATTTTATAATTGTAATTACTACTAGTTCATTGGGAAGAACACCTTCTAAAGAGAGCTTATGAGCATATACTTCTACAACAGGAATTGTAATAACTGCTAAAAACAAAAAGAGAGCTAATAAAAGTGCTACTCCAAGAGAGTTTAAATATTGTTTTAAAAAACTTGTATTAATTTTTGTATGGTAAGAAAACTCAAAGCCACTAAATAATGCATTTACTCCATTTGCCATTAAAAACATTGAGAACACAAAAGAAGTAGACAATAACCCTACACGTTTTTTCTCAAAAATATTTGCAATTGTATCTTGAATAACATCTAAAGTACTTGCAGGAAACAAACTCCCTAACAAAGGCAATACGTCATGTTCATAATCTATGAATGATACCACCGCCATTAAATTTAATACAAAAAGTAGGAAAGGAAACAACGACATAAAGAAACTATAAGAAATAGCACTAGCTCTTGATGCTATTGCACCGTTTATAATCCCTATAATATACATTTCTAAAACATCAAATAAAGATAACCCCTGTAAACCAGGAATTTTAACTTTACGAAATAAATCAAATAATGGCTTGAATAGCTTCAACCAAAACAAGGTAAACTTTGATATTTTTTCTACTGTTTGTTCCAAAAATTATACTGCTTTTAAACTTAAATCTAAATTGTATACCGAATGTGTTAAAGCACCTGATGAAATAAAATCAACACCACAATTGGCGTACTCTCTTGCTGTCTTTTCATTTATTCCTCCAGATGATTCTGTCAAACATTGATCACCAATTAAAGCTACTGCTTTTTTGGTGTCTTCATAATTAAAGTTATCAATTAAGATTCTATAAACACCTTTAGTTTTCAAAATTTCAGATATTTCATCTAGATTTCTTGCTTCAACAATAATCTTTAAATCTTTATTTTTATCTTTTAAATACGCTTGAGTTTTTTCAATTGCTTTTGTAATACCTCCAGCAAAATCAATATGATTATCCTTTATCATTATCATATCATATAATGCAAAACGATGATTAACCCCTCCTCCTATCTTTACTGCCCATTTTTCAAGAGCTCGAATACCGGGTGTTGTTTTACGAGTGTCTAAAATTTGAGTTTTAGTACCATCTAATAAATCTACAAAAAGCTTTGTTTTAGTTGCAATGGCACTCATGCGTTGCATGGCGTTCAACACCAATCTTTCAGCCATTAAAATACTTTGAGATTTTCCTTGTACATAAAATACAATATCGCCATATTTTACTGCGCTACCATCTTGGATAAGTGTTTCAACTTGAAGATCTGCATCAACGTATTTAAAAACTTCCTTCGCAAATTCAATACCAGCAATTATACCGTTATCTTTTACTAATAGTTTAGCTTTACCTATTGCAGTGTTTGGAATACATGAAAGAGAAGTATGATCTCCATCACCGATATCCTCTCTAATAGCATTTGAAATAATTAATTCTATTTCCGTTTTAAATTGAGCTTCTGAAATCATTTAAAATTGGTTTAGTTCTTAAACAAAAATATAAAAAAGGTTTATTTTTGACCCTATAAAATACCGATAACATCAATGCAAATAAAACTTATTGCCATAGGAAAAACTGATGACAAGCAATTATTACAGCTTATTGAACAGTACCAAAAAAGATTGAAGCACTACGTTAAGTTTCAACTTGATATTATACCTGATATTAAAAATGTTAAAAACCTTTCTGAAAAACAACAGAAAGAAAAAGAAGGCGAACTTATCTTAAAGAAAATATCTGCTACTGATATATTAGTTTTATTAGATGAAAATGGAAAACAATATAGTTCTATTGAATTTTCTGGTTACCTTCAAAAAAAAATGAATACAGGCATAAAGCAATTAGTATTAGTAATAGGTGGACCTTATGGATTTTCAGAAGCAATATATCAAAAATCAAAAGAAAAAATATCGTTATCAAAAATGACATTTTCACATCAAATGATACGATTATTTATGGTAGAACAAATATATAGAGGCTTTACTATTTTAAAAAACGAACCTTATCATCATCAATAACAATTACACAAAATTTACATATAATATGGAATTAGTATTCGCAACCAATAATCCTAACAAGCTTCTAGAAGTACAAGAAATGCTTGAAACGATTAAATTAACTACCTTAAAAGAAATTAATTGTACAGAAGATATTCCGGAAAGTTCTCATACCATAGAGGGCAATGCCATACAAAAAGTAAACTACCTTACTCAATATTATAGTGCAGATGGTTTTGCGGATGATACCGGATTAGAAATTGAAGCTTTAAATGGTGAACCAGGAGTTTATTCTGCAAGATATGCAGGAGAAGAAAAATCTGCTGAAGCTAATATGAAGTTGGTTTTGGAAAAACTGAAAGATAAAAAAAATAAAAAAGCAAGATTTGTAACTGTTATTGCGCTTAATCTTGATAGAGAACAATATATATTTGAAGGTGTGTGTACTGGTAAAATAATATCCGAAAAAAGAGGTAATGATGGTTTTGGATATGACCCTATTTTTGTTCCAGATGGTTTTGATAAAACTTTTGCTGAAATGACGCTTGAAGAAAAAGCTACTATTAGCCACAGAGGAAAAGCAGTTAAAAAACTTATCGCTTTTTTAAATAACAAATAAAAATTATAAATCCCACAGCTAATAATAGCCATGGGATTATTTTACTCATTTTCAGTTAATTGAAAAATAATTTCAACATTTACTTCAAAAAAACGGGCTAATTTAAGCGCTAATAAAGTAGATGGTACATATTTGTTTTTTTCCATAGCATTAATTGTTTGCCTACTTACACCAATAATATCTGCTAATTGTGCTTGAGTAACATTCTTAATAGCACGTTGTACTTTTATAGTATTTTCCATTTTATATTTTATTAGCCTTGTATAATAGTATGTGAAATTGAAATATAAAGAACAATAACACCATAAACATATTAAAAATTAATACATCAATAAAAAGAGAATCATAAACAAATAAAACTGATAAAAACAAAATTCCGTAGTTTACATAAACTGCCAAACTAATAAACTTAAACGAATATTTAAAATGTATTCATCTTCAATTTTAGTTTTACAAAACCCAAACAAAACAGCAGCTAATTCATCTAAAAAACCATTTTCAGCAACGGTAAAAAAATACCTATTGGAGGTGAAAAGTTTTTCTGTAACGAAGCCAAAAAATGAAATTCTACCAAAATAATCAGAATCTAAACCAATAAATTGGATAAAAACTCCTAAAACAGACCTGAAAACAACAAAATCCACCCAGATTTCTTAAACTTGTGTGGTAATAAAAATGATTTTCTCACAACTAATGTAATTTATATTTTACCAAATGTAACATATATATTACATTAAGACAAATTAAGCTTACTTTTAAAAACATAACTACATATATTTAAGCTTGTTAATAATAAAAACGTATATTTGCACCGAAATTAAAAAAATCCATCAGAATGGTGGTTGATGTTACAAAGGAGCTTTATTTTACACGAATGGGTTGCTCTAAGTAACATTTTTGCGAACAATAAAATATAAGTAAATGGCAACATTTGAAGAATTAGGCCTAGGCGAAAACAGCTTAAAGGCAATTAAAGACATGGGGTTTGAAACTCCGTCTGAAGTACAAGAAAAAGCAATCCCTTTATTACTAGAAAACGAGACTGACATTGTTTCACTTGCTCAAACAGGAACAGGTAAAACAGCAGCCTTCGGATTTCCATTAGTTGAAAAAGTAGACGCTGAAAGCAGAACTACTCAAGGATTAATTTTATCTCCAACTCGTGAATTGTGTTTACAAATCACCAACGAATTAAAAAACTACTCTAAGTACGTTAAAGGATTAAATGTTGTTGCTGTATATGGTGGAGCAAGCATCCAAGACCAAGCAAGAGCTATTAAAAGAGGTGCACAAATTATTGTTGCAACTCCAGGAAGAATGGGAGACATGATTCGTCGTGGAATGGTAGACATCAGAAAAATCGATGTTTGTGTTTTAGATGAAGCAGATGAAATGTTAAACATGGGGTTCTATGAAGATATTACTGAAATTTTATCTGATACTCCTGATGAAAAAAACACATGGTTATTTTCTGCAACAATGCCAAGAGAGGTATCTACAATTGCAAAAAAATTCATGTATGATCCAATGGAAATTACTGTTGGAACAAAAAATGCAGGTAATAAAAATGTTTCTCATGAATACTATCAAGTATCAGGAAGAGACCGTTACCCAGCTTTAAAGCGTTTAGCAGATGCAAATCCAGGAATATTTTCTGTAATATTCTGTAGAACAAAAAGAGATACACAGTCTGTTGCTGAAAAATTAATTGAAGATGGATACAGTGCTGGAGCAATTCACGGAGATTTAAGTCAGAACCAAAGAGATCTGGTAATGAAATCATTCCGTAATAAACAAATACAGATGTTGGTTGCTACTGATGTTGCTGCAAGAGGTATTGATGTAAATGATATTACACACGTAGTAAACTACCAATTACCTGATGAAATAGAAACTTATACTCACCGTAGTGGAAGAACTGGTAGAGCAGGAAAATCTGGAGTATCAATGGTAATTGTTACCAAAAGTGAAATGAGAAAAATAAAATCCTTAGAACGTATTCTAAAAACTGATTTTATTAAAAAAGATATTCCTAGTGGAAAAGAAATTTGTGAAGTACAGTTGTTTCATTTAGTAAACAATGTAAAAAACACAGATATTAACGAAGATATTGAAGAATATTTACCACAACTAAACGAATCTTTAGAAGAGTTGACCAAAGAAGAATTGATTAAAAAGTTCTTTTCTGTAGAGTTTACTCGCTTTTCTAACTACTACAAAAAATCTAGAGACCTTAAATCTTCTACTGATGAGCGCTCATCTAGAGAAACAGCACCAGACGGATCAACTCGTTACTTTATTAATGTAGGTGAAAAAGACGGTTACGACTGGATGCGCTTAAAAGATTTCTTAAAAGAAACTTTAGAATTAGGACGTGATGATGTTTTTAAAGTTGACTGTAAAGAAAGTTTTTCTTTCTTTAATACAGATGAAGCTCACAAAGAAAAAATCATGGAATTCTTTAAAGATTATAAAGTTGATGGACGCTTTGTAAATGTTGAAATTTCTAACAACACCGGTGGTGGCGGAAGAGATCGAGGCGGAAGAGGACGTGGTCGCGGAAGAAGAGATGGTGATTCTGGAGGTTTCAGAGGTCGTAGCGGAGGCGGCGACAGAAGAAGAAGCAGCGGAGGACACAGAGGAAAAAGAGATGGTGATTCTGGAGGTTTCAGAGAAAGAAGAGATTCTTCTGACAGAGGAGACAGAAGAAGAAGCAGCCGAAGTGATGGTGATTCTGGAGGTTTTAGAGAAAGAAGAGAATCTTCTGACAGAGGAGACAGAAGCGGAAGAGAAAGAAGAGATGACAGACCAAGAGCTTCTTTTCAAGGAAGACGTTCTAGAAGAGACTAAACATACTTGTTAATATTAAACTAAAAAAAGTGCCTAGGCACTTTTTTTAGTTTAAATTAGTGGCGTTATTAAAAAACCTATACCTTGAAAAAACTTTTCCTTTCTACTTTATTATTTACTTTTTGCAGTTTAATTTTTGCTCAAAAAACACAATCTATTTCAGGAAAAGTAATTAACACTTCAGGAAAAGGGTTAGAAAATGTTCATGTTATTAATCTAAACATTGTTACTGGAGCAATTACAAATAAAGAAGGTTCCTTTGATATTAAAGCCGCTGTTAACGACACTTTACACATCTCTTTTTTAGGCTATAAATCTATCAAAATTAAAGTTACTAATGATTGGGTTAAGTTTGGTAATTCAAATATAGAATTAACCGAGAGTGCTTATGCTTTAGAAGAAATTTTAATCAAACAACATACGCTTACCGGGTATTTAGATATTGATACTAAATACATTCCTTTAAACAATTCAAGGCAATTTAGCATATCTGGATTACAGAAAGGATATGAAGCTGGTAAAAAAGGACCTGGATCTATCAGTAAAGTTCTTGGTGCTATTTTTAATCCTGCAGATTTACTTTATAACACTTTTAGTAAGAAAGGCAAACAAATGCGCAAACTTCGTCAAATGAAAAAAGATGATGAAATTAGAAAACTTCTTTCTCAAAAATTTGATCGTGAACTATTAGTTTCATTTTTACAAATAGATAAAGATGAACTTGAAGATGTTTTATCACAATGTAGTTACTCTAAAAGTTTTATACAAACCGCTAACGATTTACAAATACTCGACGCTATTAGTGGGTGTTTTGAGGAGTATAAAGTTTTGAAAGGAAAGTAAATTCAACGATACAATATTATCATTATAGCGTTATCTTAAACCATGAAGATAAAACAAATTAAAAACCTTCCATCTCCAAAAGGACATTTAATTCTTGGACATTTACCTCAATTTAACGTTTCTAACAAACATCAGGTTTTAGAACGATGGGTGGAAGAATGTGGTGATATTTTCAAAATTAACTTTATCGGTAAAGAGTTTCTTGTGTCTGCGAAGCCTGAATTAAATGCTGAGATTTTAAAGTTACGCCCAGAAAAATTCAGAAGGTTTTCAAAAATTAATGAAATACTTACGGAAATGGGTATTGTAGGAGTATTTAATGCCGAAGGAGAAACCTGGAAAAAACAACGAAAGCCAAGCTCCGAAGCGTTAAATTTAAAAAAAGTAAAAGGCTACTACCCTACTATTCGTAACACAACCGAAAAATTAATACACAACTTAACCACATACGCTAATAACAATAGCGTAGTAGATATTCAAAAGGAATTGAGCCGTTATGCTATTGACGTTACCACAGCTATTGCATTTGGATACGAATTAAACACACTTAGTAACAAAGAAAATGATTTTCAAAAACACTTGGAACTTATTTTCCCGATGATAAATGAACGTATTACTGCTCCAATTCCTTTGTGGCGCATTTACAAACAAAAAAAAGACAAAGCCTTAGCGAACTCTCTAAAAGCAATTGAAAAAATAATTTATAATTTTATTCAAGAAGCAAAGGAACGGTTACTCACCTACCCAGAACTAAAAGAAAGCCCTTCTAATTTCCTAGAAGCACTTTTGTTAGAACAAGAGCAAGAAAACAAATTTAGCGATCAAGAAGTCTATGGAAATGTATTTAGTATTTTATTAGCTGGAGAAGACACTACATCAAACTCCATTTCATGGGCTTTGTATTACCTATCTCAACACCCAGAAATTATTTTAAAAGTAAGACAGGAAGCAATTACCGTTTACAACAATAGTAGTACTCCAAAAGACGCTAAGGATCTAAACAAACTAAAATATGCAAACGCAGTTGCTCAAGAGGCAATTAGGTTAAAACCAGTAAGCCCTAATTTATACATGCAAGCAAATGAAAATATAACGCTTCATAATTTACATATTCCAAAGGACACTTCTATAATGCTTCAAAACAAGGTGTCACAAACATCAAATAAGTATTTTTCTAACCCTAATGAATTTATGCCCGAAAGATGGCTAAAAAGTGGTTGTCCAATGCAAGAAAAACATTCTCCTGAAATTATAAAGGCTTTTGGTGGTGGCCCAAGGTTTTGCCCAGGCATGAACTTAGCAATGTATGAAATGACCATTGCCATATCTAGTATCTGTAAACACTTTAATTTTAATTTAGCGGTTAAACCAAATGAGGTAAAGCAGCAATTTGCTTTTACAATGTTTCCGG
Source organism: uncultured Kordia sp. (assembly GCA_963932865.1). Lineage (GTDB taxonomy): Bacteria > Bacteroidota > Bacteroidia > Flavobacteriales > Flavobacteriaceae. The sequence goes on from CAWVSR010000035.1 coordinate 9,911, forward strand.
AAAACCTATTGCTACAATTTCATGTTGCAAATACTAAAGAGTCATAGCTACTTAATTGTGTTAATTATTTTCATCATGATAACGTGCTAAAATTTTATCGATACTTTTAATTGATTTTTGCATCCAAACAAAGCGTTGTAATTCTTTCTCACCATCAGTTAACTGCCAGTTAATAGCAGAGTTTTTAAGCTTACTTGTTAGTGATTGTAAAATAATTGCTGCCGAAACAGAAATATTTAAACTTTCTGTAAATCCAACCATAGGAATTTTTATAAAACCGTCTGCTTTTTGCATCACATCTTCACTGACACCGTCTTTTTCTGAACCAAAAAACAATGCACTTTTTTTTGTTATATCAAAATCTTCTACCAAACAAGAATCGTTATGTGGTGTTGTTGCTATAATTTGATATCCGCTTTTTTGTAAGGTTTCTATACAAGTAGCTGTATTAGAATGGTATTTTAAATCTACCCATTTTTGCGCACCCATTGCAATTTCCTTGTCTAAAACATTTTTATGTTGCACTTCAATTGCGTGAGCTTGTTGAACACCAAAAACATCACAACTCCTTATTACCGCACTTGTATTATGCATTTGGTACACATCTTCTAGAACCACGGTAAAGTGCTTTGTTCGTTGTTCTAAAATAGACTCAAACTTTTTAAGACGTTTTGGAGTAACAAAACCCTCTAAATATGAATATAAACTTTTATCTACCATGTAACAACTATATTTTACAGGACAATGTAGGTAAAATGAATGAAAATGTTTAAATTAATTTTTTAAATATTTTAGCTTCTTATTAATTAAATGAAAACAAAAAACAAGCACAATAAAAAATATGTAATTCATTTTGTTTACTGCTGTTTATTCTTGTATAATACCACTATGTGCTTTGCTCAAAACAACAGTCTAAAAATTAAAAATTCTACTAATAATGATGTAAAAGTAAAAGAGTTTGGACTTGAATTATCAAAAAGTTTTGCCAGTGGTAATGACATTGTATTTTTAAATGCCTTACAGCCAAAAGACTTTTTAAAAAAAGTTATTTTAGAAAATTTAGAGAACAAAAATCTTACAAGATTTAACACTAATTTTAAATTAGATTATCTTGAGAAAATAAAATCATTCCCTAATGAATTAATTAACACTTTAAAAAATGGCGACTTTTATAATTTTGTAAGCTATAATTTTGACCCAATTGATAAAACATATCATTTAATTTTTAGATATTACTCTGAGTCCTTTGGTTTAGAC
>CAWVSR010000036.1:0-11111 GCA_963932865.1 uncultured Kordia sp.
TTTAAATCAAAATGTTTGCCTGTTATTTTTTTTAAAGAAGAAGCTTTTAGTATCGGATCAAAAAACAACTGATTAACATTTAAACCAATACCAATAATAGCATAAGAATTATCAGAAGAACTTATTACATTTTCAATTAAAATACCTGCCAATTTTTTATGATACGACAGTATGTCATTAGGCCATTTTAAACTTAATTGAGGAATTGATATTTTTTTTAGCACATTAAAAACAGATAAAGAAACAGCACAATTTAAATAAAATTGATTTTTCAAACACAAAAAAGATGTAGATAAATACACACTAAACGTAAGGTTTTCACCAGGATTAGTATACCAAACACTACCCAACTGCCCTTTGCCGTTTGTTTGATTTTCAGAAAAAACAACAGTAAAATCTTCCACAAAATTTTTATTGACGTACGATTTTAAGTAGTCATTTGTTGATGTAGTGGTATGAAGTTTGATTAATTTGATATAACAAATGTAAAACTTATAATAATTTTAACCATTAAACGACAAAAAAATAATATTTTTGCAAGTTCAAATTACAATTAATGATAACGAAAAAAATCAACACTGACGCTTTAATCTCAATGATTATTAAAGGAATCGAAGAGGTTAAAGGTAATGATATAGATATCTTAGACTTAAGAGAAATAGACAATACCGCTTCTGATTACTTTATTATCTGTAGCGGAAACTCTAACACTCAAGTAAATGCAATAGTAGGATCTGTACAAAAAATGGTTAGTAAAGAACTAAAAGATAAGCCTTGGCATATTGAAGGTAGTGATAATGCCGAATGGGTTTTAATGGATTATGTAAATGTTGTTGTTCATGTATTTCAAACACACATTAGAGAATATTATGACATTGAAGGGCTGTGGGGAGACGCAAAAATAACTTCAATTAAAACGGAATACTAAACTAACCAGGCATATGTCAGACAAAAATAAAAATGAAACTAAAAAACCAAAATTCAATGCATTTTGGATTTATGGTGCAATATCATTAGTATTACTGTTTTTTGTATTAAACAATAGTAATACTAATGAAAACGAAGTAAGTTTTTCTAAATTCAAAGAATATGTTCCTCAAAACGACATTAGGGAAATAGTAATGGTTCCAAACATGAGAATGGCTCATGTTTACCTTACAGACGAAGCTTTAAAAAAAGAGAACTACAAAGAATTTACTAATAAAAAAGGACTTTCTTTTATAGGTAATATACCTGATTTTACAGTTCAATACTTAGACCTTCAGAATTTTGAAAACTACTTAAACGAGCAGAAAAAAGAAAATAATCTTGATTTCACTCTAGACGTAAAACAACAAGATAATACTTTTAGTGATTTATTAATGGGGCTTTTACCATTTGCACTTATTATAGGTTTATGGTTGTTTTTTATGAAAAGAATGTCAGGTGGCGCAGGTGGCGGACCTGGTGGACAGATATTTAATATCGGAAAATCTAAAGCTAAGTTATTTGACCAAAAAGCAGACATAAAAACAACTTTTAAAAACGTTGCCGGATTAGAAGGAGCTAAAGAAGAGGTTGAGGAGATAGTAGATTTCTTAAAAAACCCTGAAAAATATACTGCTTTGGGTGGTAAGATACCAAAAGGAGCCCTATTAGTAGGTCCACCAGGAACAGGAAAAACACTACTTGCAAAAGCTGTAGCTGGAGAGGCTAAAGTACCTTTCTTTTCGTTATCAGGATCTGATTTTGTTGAGATGTTTGTAGGAGTTGGAGCATCAAGAGTTAGAGATTTATTTAAACAAGCTAAAGAAAAATCTCCATCAATAATATTCATTGATGAAATTGATGCAATTGGGAGAGCTAGAGGAAAAAATGCCATGTCTGGAAGTAATGACGAAAGAGAAAACACTCTGAATCAATTACTAACAGAAATGGATGGTTTTGGAACAAATGATAATGTTATTGTTATTGCTGCTACAAACAGGGCAGACATCTTAGATAAAGCACTAATGCGCGCAGGTAGATTTGACAGACAAATATATGTTGACTTACCTGATATTAGAGAACGAAAAGAAATTTTCGAAGTACATTTAAAACCTTTAAAAATAAAAAAAGGTTTAGATACAAAATTCCTATCTAAGCAAACACCTGGGTTTTCAGGTGCAGATATTGCTAATATGTGTAATGAAGCTGCATTAATTGCTGCAAGAAATGGGAAAACAGAAATTGACAAACAAGACTTCTTAGATGCAGTTGACAGAATTATTGGAGGACTTGAGAAAAAAAATAAAATTATAACTCCTTCAGAAAAAAAGGCAATTGCTTTTCACGAAGCTGGACATGCAACTGTAAGTTGGATGCTAGAACATGCAGCACCATTAGTTAAGGTTACTATTGTTCCTAGAGGAAAAGCGCTAGGGGCAGCATGGTATCTTCCGGAAGAAAGAATGATAGTTCGACCAGAACAAATGCTTGATGAAATGTGTGCGACACTTGGTGGACGTGCAGCAGAAAAAATTATATTTAATAAGATTTCTACAGGAGCTCTAAGTGATTTAGAAAAAGTTACCAAACAAGCTAGAGGAATGGTAACGGTTTACGGATTAAGTGATAAAGTAGGAAATCTAACGTACTATGACTCTTCTGGACAAGAAAGCGGTTTCATGAAACCATACAGCGAAAAAACAGCAGAATTAATTGACTCTGAAATTTCAGACATTATTGAAAAGCAATACAAGAGAGCAATTGATCTACTTGAAAGTCATAAAGATAAACTTACTCAATTAGCAGAAGTTCTTTTGAAAAAAGAAGTAATATTCAAAGATGACTTAGAAAATATATTTGGAAAGAGACCCTTTCAAATTGAAGCTAAAGTTAATGACTTAGAAGAAGAATAAATACTATTGTTAAATAGCGAAAAAACTTAATTTAAAACACTTTTAAATTAAGTTTTTTTTTATATATTTGGACAACCCCAAATCAAAAATAAAACAATTCTCTGCATATGGGGATACTTAAAAACATCTTCGGTAAAAACAAAAAAACTCCTTCGCCAAACAAAAGCGAAGAAGGAAAGTACATGCCTAAAGAAGACACTCCAATTGATGAGTTGTTCACAATAAACTTTATGAAAAACGGTGGTAAGTTTATTTACTGCGAAACAATGAATGAAGTCTCTGATAATTTTGATTCAATTTTAGAAGAAAATAATTGGAATAAAAAAAATGTACTATGCTTCAATGAATCACTAAAAAAAAGATTTCAAGCATATAATCTAAATTACACAAAAGACAATCCAAATTTCGTTTTCACAAATTGCGAAAGCCTAATTGCTGACAAAGGATCTATATTAATTTCTTCAAATCAAATCAAAGAACAAAAACTTAATGACCTTCCAAATAATTTTATATTATTTGCGACAACAAGTCAATTAAAAGAAACGATTAGTGAAGGACTTAGAGCAATAAAAAATAATAAAAAGAAACAAATACCATCAAATATTACTACACTAAAAAACTTTAATTCTTCTATTGAGAAAGACTTCATGTCTTACGGAAACAGTACCAAAAATTTATACTTATTACTTCTGGAAGATTTATAAACATGAAAGAAACCTTAACTCGAGCTATATCTGGAATAGTATACGTAGTAGTACTTTTATCCTCTATTTTTATATATGACAATAGCTACACATTTGGGCTATTAATGTTTTTATTTGCAGGGATATCTTGTTGGGAATTTAACAATCTTATTAACGTAAAAAATTATAGAGCATACTTCCAGCTAGTAATCGTTGGATATTTTACTTTTTTAGCTATTAATGAAAATAATAGTTCTCAAACTATATTTATTGTTTTAGGAATTGCTACACTTATAACACACTTGTTTCTTACACTTAATTTATTCAAGTTAAGAAAGATAAGTAACAAAAGTATAATCCATCAACAATTACCGTTACTTTATGTTATACTTCCATTTTCGTTAATAACACTAATACCATCTATAATAAAAAACACTTACAACCCTTATATTATATTAGGTATACTATTAATTATCTGGTCAAATGACACCTTTGCTTATTTGGTTGGGAAAAACTTTGGTAAAAGGAAACTTTTCGAAAAAGTATCTCCAAAAAAAACTATTGAAGGCTTCATAGGAGGTCTAAGTGCCGGTACAATTGTTGCAATAATACTTGCTTTAAACACAAATAGTCTAAATATCTTTAATTGGGTCATACTAAGTATCATTATTAGTATCTTTGGTAGTATAGGAGATTTAGTTGCTTCAAAATTCAAACGTGAAGCAAAAATTAAAGATAGTAGCAATTTAATACCTGGTCATGGTGGTTTTTTAGATCGACTAGACAGCTTAATATTTATTTCATCATTCGTATTTTTATACTTACAACTAATCAATTATGTTTCATAAAGAAGGACACCAATCAATTTTAATAACTTTATTTGTTGTAGTAGCCCTATTTCTAGGTGCTGAATACGTAACTAATAATCAGATAATACAGTATCTAATATACGGAGTTGCATTATTTTTATTGGTAATTATTTTACAGTTTTTCAGAAATCCAAAAAGATACACCGCTCAAAATGAAAATCATATTATTGCACCAGTAGACGGAAAAGTAGTAGTTATTGAAGAAGTCTTTGAAAAAGAATACTTTAAAGAAAAAAGATTACAAGTATCAATATTTATGTCCCCAATAAATGTACATGTTACAAGATATGCTCTAAGTGGTTTGGTTAAATTTAGTAAATACCATCCAGGGAAATTTTTAGTAGCATGGCACCCAAAAGCTTCAGAAGAAAATGAAAGAACAACTATAGTTGTTGAAAATAAAACTTTTGGAGAAATATTATATAGGCAAATTGCCGGGGCATTAGCAAAAAGAATTGTAAATTATGCAAAAGAAGGAACTCAGGTAGTTCAAGGAACTGATGCAGGATTTATTAAATTTGGATCAAGGGTGGATTTATTTTTACCAATTGACACAAAACTAGACATCAAACTAAATGATGTTGTTAAAGGAGGTGAAACAATAGTTGCAATTAATGAGTGATAATAAAACGTTACATACAAGGTTTTTAAAAGCTTTTAAAGCAGCTAATTCAATGGATGACATTCTTATACCTATTGATTTGAGATTACAATTTTACGCTTATTACAAGCAGGCAACAGAAAGCTCCTCTGCATTTTATTCATCAAATGATCCAGACCAAATAAGAAATGCATTTAAAATGAATGCAATGCTTCAGGTTCAAAACCTTAGTATTGAGGAGTCAAAATTAGCTTATATTGAATTAGTTAACGATACTATTAAAAAATATAATGTAGATATTGAATTTATTTAAAAACTTAATGTAAATTTAATTTAGATTTAAATCTCATTAAGAAAGTTCTAAATTTATATATTAATTCCATTATTAAGGAAAAACTAAATAAAACCAATAATCATGAAAAAAATAGCACTTTGTTTACTAATTAGCTCTCTTTTTATAATTTCTTGTAAAAAAGGAGAAAAACAAGAAGAAACATCAATTGAAGTCGTTCAAAATAACACATTTAGTATCGATGCTAATTCTACTGAGATTAACTGGACAGCATACAAAACAACTGCAAAAACAGCAGTAAAAGGTGTTTTCACTAATCTAAATATTGAAAAACCAATACAAAGCGACAACAAACAAGGAACATTTGCAAATCTAGAGTTTAGCATACCTGTTTCAAGTTTTTATTCAAAAAATGAAATCAGAGATAATAAAATAAAAAAATTATTTTTTGGTTTTATGGAAGATACTGAATTAATTTCTGGTTATTTTTCTAATATTACTGGTAATGAGGAAGAAGGAGCTATGTCATTAAACTTAAAAATGAATGGACAAACAGTTGCTGTACCGATGAAGTATACAATTGATGATAACAAAATTAATATTGACGGTACTATTACAGATTTATTAGACTGGAAAATGAATGCAGCATTTAATTCTATACATAAAGCATGTGAATTACTTCACACTGGAGAAGATGGTATTAGCAAAACCTGGCAAGAGGTTGCTATTAGCGCTACTGCTGTTTTAAAGAAGAACTAAAGACTAATAGTAAAACCTTTATAGAACAAAAAAAACACGCTATTAGCGTGTTTTTTTTGTTCTATAAAGTAATATTAACTTAGTGATGCTAAGCTATCATTAATAGTCTCAATCTTAGCTAAGGCATCAGCTTCTTTTTTTCGTTCACTAATGATAACAGTGTCGGGAGCATTATTAACAAAACGATCATTAGACAATTTCTTTTGAACAGACTTCAAAAAACCTTGAATATAACTTAACTCTTCATTTAATTTTTTAATTTCAGCTTCCACATCTATCGTTCCTGTCATTGGAATAAAGTATTCGTTAGATCTAACTCTAAAACTCAATGCTGCATCAACTTTTTCAGTAACATAGTTTAGCTCAGATATATTCCCTAACTTTTTTATTACAGAATCAAAACGAGAGGAAACATTTTCATTATTTAATACCGAAAATTCAATAGTATCCTTGAATGATATATTTTTATTTTTTCTAACAGTCCTTATTCCAGAAATAACTTCTGCTACAATTTCAAAATCTTTTAAAATAGTTTGATCAATAGATTTAACATCTGGATACTTTGAAACTATTAATGCCTCATCTATATCTCTGTCTGAAATTTGATGCCATAATTCTTCCGTTAAAAAAGGCATGAAAGGATGTAACACCTTTAAATTATTTTCAAAAATATTAATTACAGCTTCTAACGTATACTTATCAATTGGCTGTTGATATCCTGGCTTAATCATTTCTAAAAGCCAAGAACAAAAGTCATCCCAAATTAATTTATATGTAGTCATTAATGCATCTGACAAACGGTATTTAGAAAAATGATCTTCAATTTCTGCATAAGCTTCTTGAAACTTAGAATTATACCACTCTAAAGCTACTTTACTAGATTCTGGTTGCTTAATATTACTATCTATTTCCCAACCACTAATTAGCTTATAAGCATTAAGAATTTTATTACTAAAAGCTTTTCCTTGTTGTAATTTAGATTCATCAAACAGTAAATCTGTACCAGCTCCAGAACTTAATAACATCATTCCTGCGCGCACAGCATCTGCACTATAATCTTCGATTAACCCTAATGCATCTGGTGAATTACCTAGTGACTTAGACATTTTACGACCTTGTTTATCCCTAACAATTCCTGTAAAATAAACATTCTCAAAAGGCTTTTCATTTTTAAATTCATATCCTGCAAAAATCATTCTAGCAACCCAGAAAAAGATAATATCAGGCCCTGTTACTAAATCGTTTGTAGGGTAATAATAATTTATTTCTTCATTGTTTGGATTTCTAATCCCATCAAAAACAGATATAGGCCACAACCAAGAAGAAAACCAAGTATCCAAAGCATCATTATCTTGCCTTAAATCAGAATTCTCTAATGATGCGTTTCCTGATTTATTTTTTGCTAATATCAATGCCTCTTCTATAGTTTCAGCAACTACAAAATCTTCTTTAGCATCTCCAAAGTAATAAGCTGGAATTTGTTGCCCCCACCATAACTGACGTGAAACATTCCAATCTCTAATATTCTCTAACCAATGACGGTATGTGTTTTCTATTTTCTTAGGATATAATTTAATATCTTGATCTTCTAAAACAGCTTTTAAAGCAGGCGTTACTAGATCTTCCATTTTTAAAAACCACTGGTCTGATAATCTTGGCTCTATTACTGCTTTAGTTCGCTCTGAAGTACCAACTTTGTTTAAATGATTTTCAACTTTTGGTAAAGCACCTAATTCATTTAACTCCTCAGCAATTTCTTGACGTACAACAAACCTATCTTTACCTTTATAATGTAAACCAAAACTATTTAGTGTGGCATCTTCATTAAAGATATCTATTACTTCTAATTTATGTTTATCTCCCAAAGCTTTATCATTCACATCGTGAGCAGGGGTAACCTTTAAACATCCGGTACCAAATTCTAAATCAACATATTCATCCTCAATAATTGGTATTACTCTACCACAAATAGGCACAATTGCCTTTTTACCTCTTAAATGTTTATACCTTTCATCATTTGGGTTTATACATATTGCAGTATCCCCTAATATTGTTTCAGGACGTGTTGTTGCAACTGTAAGAACCTCATCACTTCCTTCAATTTTATAATTAATATGATATAGTTTTCCATTCTGCTCTACATACTCTACCTCTTCGTCTGACAAAGTAGTTTTTGCTTCAGGATCCCAGTTCACCATACGATAACCTCGATAAATCATTCCCTTGTTATATAAATTAACAAAAGATTTTACAACAGCTTCAGACATGTCATCATCTAAAGTAAATTTAGTTCTATCCCAATCACATGAGCAACCAAGTTTTTTTAACTGATCTAATATAACTCCACCATATTCATTAGTCCAATCCCAAGCATGTTTTAAAAACTCATCTCTCGAAAGGTCATTTTTATCAATCCCCTGTTCTTTCAAACGGGCAACAACTTTAGCTTCTGTAGCAATAGAAGCATGATCTGTCCCAGGAACCCAACAAGCATTTTTACCTTGTAATCGTGCACGACGAATTAAGACATCTTGAATGGTATTATTTAACATGTGTCCCATGTGTAATATCCCAGTAACATTTGGTGGTGGAATTACAATTGTGTAAGGCTCTCGTTCATCTGGAGTAGAATGAAAATAATTATTCTTCATCCAATAGCTATACCATTTTTCCTCTACTGCCTTAGCATTATACTTTCCTAAATCACTCATTTGGTCTAATATTTGTCTTATATAAAAAAAAACAAAAGTAACTATTAGAATGTTATTTAAAAAGAGATTAGTGTATTTGTAATTAATAATAATTATTAGGTTTTAAGAACTATTTATTCTCAAAATAATAAATTATTAATTTTCTTAAATTTATCAGTATATTTAATTACAGACATATTCCAAACCATTACTTGACAACTCAAATATCTAATATTAATAAAAATGAAAAAATCACTCTCCTTTTATTATTAACGATATCTATTTTAATAGCTCATGCACAAGAAACAGTGCAAAAATTGAATTTAAAGGCGAAATTTTAGATTATAGAAAATCGAAAATGGCAGTAAATGGATTGAGAAAATTTATTTTACTAATACAGGAAATACTCCTTTAATTATTATCAATGTAAAATCAAGTTGTGGATGTACAGTTCCTAAAAAAAAATAGTCAATTGCTCCTGGTCAAAAGAAATAATCGTAGTAGAATATGATACTAAAAGAAATAGTTTTTATAAAAAAGACCATAACCGTTACTTCTAATGCATCTAACATTAAGAGTTAACTTTCTTACTTGAAAATTAAAGGAAATGTTAAAAAAATAGTGGCAGTATTTTAGATGAAAAAAAACTATTATTAATAAACATTAAAACATCTAACTTTAACAAATAGTTGAATACTCTATTTCAGATAAATATTATATAACTACTAATATTTAGTACTCAAAAAAATAATAAAATATCTAAATAAAAAATGTAATTTTGCTTTCCTTAATTTAATAAAAATACAATGCCTAAAATTTCAGCTAAAGGAAATGCGATGCCAGAATCACCAATTCGTAAATTGGTACCATTTGCAGAAGACTCTAAAAAGAGAGGTAACAAAGTTTATCACTTAAACATTGGTCAACCTGATATAAAGACTCCAAAAGTAGCACTAAACGCTATTAAAAACAATAATTTAGAAGTTCTTGCTTATTCAAGATCTGAAGGTTCTGAAGAATACAGGTCTAAAATAGCAAAATATTATAGTAAACACAGTGTAAACGTAAATCATGAAGAAATCATAGTTACTACTGGAGGCTCTGAAGCTTTACTTTTTACATTTGGTAGTATTATGGATGCTGGTGATGAAGTTATTATACCAGAACCATTTTATGCAAATTATAATGGTTTCTCTACTGCTTCTGGAGTAAATGTTGTTCCAGTAATGTCAAGCATTGATAACGGATTTGCACTACCTCCAATTGAAGAGTTTGAAAAACTTATCACCCCTAAGACCAAGGCCATATTAATTTGTAACCCTGGAAATCCAACAGGATACCTTTACAGTAAAGAAGAAATCAAAAAATTAGCAGCAATTGTTAAGAAACATGATTTATTTTTAGTTGCAGATGAAGTATATAGAGAATTTGCCTATGACGGATTAAAACACCATTCTGTTTTAGCTGAAAATGATTTAGATGATAATGCAATTGTTATAGATTCTGTATCTAAAAGATATAGTATGTGCGGTGCAAGAATTGGATGTATTGTTTCAAAAAACAAAAATTTTATGGCTACAGCTATGAAATTTGCACAAGCAAGATTAAGCCCTCCCACTTATGCACAAATAGCATCAGAAGCTGCGCTAGACACACCTGATAGTTATTTTACAGATGTAATTGAAGAATATACAGAACGAAGAAATACACTAATTTCTGAGTTAAAAAAAATAGATGGTGTAAAAGTAGCTACTCCTAAAGGAGCTTTTTACTGTATAGCCGAATTACCTATTGCAAATGCTGATAATTTTGCACAATGGTTACTAGAAGATTTTAACTTGAACGGAGAAACAATTATGGTTGCTCCGGCTGCAGGTTTTTACTCTACACCAGGAGTAGGACTAAATCAAATTCGTATTGCATATGTTCTTAAAAATGAAGATTTAATTAATGCTGCTAATATTTTAAAAGCTGCATTGGCTGAATATCAGAAAAAATAAGTACTTTACATTCCATAAAGGAATTATTAATATAACACTCTAATTCCCGCTTCGGCGGGAATATTTATTTTGAAGATATCACACAATATTTCTCTTAAAAAATACAATACATTTGGTATTGATGTTAGTGCAAAAGATTTTGTTACTGCAACAAGCATAAATGAATTACAAAAGATACTAAAATTAAAACCTGAAAATTTATTTGTTCTTGGTGGAGGAAGCAATATGCTACTAACTAAAAACATAAATAACTCTTTAGTAATTCACATAAATATTAAAGGGATAAAAAAAATTGATGAAAATCCAAGATTTGTCTTTATTAATGTAAGTGCTGGTGA
>CAWVSR010000037.1:0-11086 GCA_963932865.1 uncultured Kordia sp.
TATTTAAGTTCAATAACTTTTACACTATTGGAGTTATTTATCTCTTCAAGATCTTTAATTTGGTGCATGATTGACGCTAAATCAATATTTTTATTAGGATCATTTTTGTAAACAGAAAGCAAATCTGATAATGCTTGTTTATGAACATTAGGCTCATCTCCTTGAACATTTACAACAATATCACAATCTATATTTTCAACAGCCTCTGCTATTCGATCACTCCCACAGTTGTGCTCTGATATGCTCATAATTACCTTACCTCCAATACTTTCTATTTCTTTATAAATAATATCAGAATCTGTAACAACATAAACATCTTTAAATAAATTTGTTTTTAATGCGTTTTCATAAGTTCGTACAATAACAGATTTTCCGGCTAAATCATTCATTAATTTACCAGGAAAACGAGATGCCTCATAACGAGCTGGTATCATTGCAATAATTTTCATAATATTTTTTTTATTAAATTCTACAATACAAAAAATAATTATACCACATTGCTAACAATGAAATTAAAATCAATATTGTAGATGTGTAAATATATTCTTTTGAAAAGAGTAATTTATATTTTTTTACTAAAACGATTAATGAAACTAAAAAGGCAATACTCGAAATTAGAATTATACCTTTTTGAATTTCAGAAGTAAACTTATCTAAATTCTTATAATAAACATAAAAATATGTCGTGAAAATTGTTAGGGTAGATACGCCACATAAAAAAGCATATAATTTATTAAAATTCATTTTATATAATATTTTAGTTATCTATAAAAAATTCATCTGTAAAGCCTATTAAATACAATTTTTCTTCAGCTCTAGTAATTGCAGTATACAACCATCGCAAATAATCTTTATTTACACCATCTTTTAAATAAGGTTGCTCAACAAAAACAGTTTTCCACTGTCCCCCTTGTGATTTATGACAGGTCATTGCATAAGAAAATTTAACTTGCAATGCATTGAAATATTTATTCTGTTTTGTTTTAATGAACTTTTTATATTTAGAAGTTTCATTTTGATAATCTTTTTGTACTTCTTGGTAAAGCCTGTTGCCTTCTTCATAAGAAAGCGCTGGTGTTTCAGCTGTAATTGTGTCTAGCAATAATACTGTTTCAAAAGGGAGCATGTTTGGATAATCAACCATTCTAATTTTTACTTCTGCAAAACGGAATCCGTAAAGTTCTTTAAAAGAAAAAATTTCTAATACTTCAATAATATCTCCATTTGCAATGAACCCAGCTTCACTGTTTTCTTTAACCCAAAAATAATTGTTTTTAACAACCATTAAATAATCTCCAGCATTTAAATCATTTTCTTGAAATAAAATTCTAGATCTTATTTGCTGATTATAAATATTTGCGCGTTTGTTTGAACGAACAATAATAGCAGTATCCTCTTTACTTTCTAAGGAATACGATTCATCAATTGCATTTTGTATTTCGTATCCATCTTGTAGTCTAACAATATCAGGAAACGATCCTAGATCAAATTCAAATGAATTGAAAAAATTTGAAGATAATTGCTCTCTTAACAAGGTAGCGTTCGTCAATATACCTGAGCCTTCAGCCTGTCGTACAACTTCATCTAATTCTATAAAATCAACTTCTTTATTATAATTCAACGCTAATCTTTGTTCATCTAATGCTGGACTAACATCTAATTTTATAGGTGGCAACTGTGCTGTGTCTCCAATAAAAACTAATTTACATTTATTACCAGCGTATACATATTGTAACAAATCATCTAATAAAGATCCATTTTCAAAAAGCTTAGAATCTGTATTTATATCTGAGATCATAGAAGCTTCATCTACAATAAAAATAGTATTTTTATGTTTATTAGGTTGTAAAACAAAACTAACTCCTCCTCCACTTTCTTTTTTGGGAAAATAGATTTTTTTATGAATTGTTAATGCTTCCCTTTTAGAATACTTTGAAATAACTTTCGCTGCTCTTCCTGTTGGAGCTAACAAAACAGCACTTTTATGAGCATTCCATAACGAGTTTACAAGAGTACTAATTAAAGTTGTTTTACCAGTACCTGCATATCCTTTTAAGATAAATAAATTATCTTCTTGTTGATCAAGAACAAAAGTTGCAAGTCGTTGTAGTACAACATCTTGTTTAATTGTAAGTTCAAAAGGGAATTTACCCTTTAGTAATTTATGGAATTCAGTAGTATTCATTGATATAAATCTAACATAAGATGAAAGATTTCAAAGATACTTAGTAATTTTTCTTTTATTACTTTACTGATTCAAAAAAAAATGTAAATTTGTTTAAAAATAAATTAATTAAATTTTATAAAAAATGATAACAATACTTTTAATTGTTTTAACAATAGTAGGAATTTTTGCATTAGTAAAATTAATAGACAAATTTGTTCCGCAAAACAAAAAATGGATATTTACAATTTTGTTTTGGGTTCTTGCAATTTTCATTGGAAATGCATTGTACAACTCCATTATGGAACCAATAGAATTTAAAAAAATCAAAAAAGTGCGTTTCGCGAAAGTTATTGATAACTTAAAAGATATTAGAGATGCTGAAATCGCACATAAAACTGTAACTGGTAAATATACTGGTGACTGGAATTCTTTAGTGAAATTTATAGATACTGCAAAATATACCTTAACACAACGAAGAGATACAACAATAATGGACATTGAATTATCAAAACAGTTTGGTATTGATATGACAAAGGATATTGTTATTATTGATACTTTAGGTACTGCATCTGTAAAAGATTCTATCTTTAAAAATTCAGATCGATACAAAACCATGATGAATATCCCTGGTGCTGAAAACAAACAATTTTCATTAAAAGCTGGAGAAATTGTAAAAGGAAAATCAAGTCTCTCTGTATTTGAGGCTAAAATGGAAAAGAAATTAATATTAACAGATCAACCCGAATATTTAGTATTTGAAGAGTCAGAAACCGTAGCAGTTGATGGTGTAAATGGAGCTAATATAAGTGTTGGGTCAATGAATGAAATTAGTACAAGTGGAAACTGGCCAAAATACTATGAAAATAAAAAGTAATATTAATTTACTTTCAAACGATCTATTGTCCATTCAAGCTAGCTTGAATGGACTTTCTTTTTGTGTTTTAGATATCACAGAAAGTACTATTGTTTTTTTTAAAGAAATTAATTTTAAAGAACAAAAAAATCCATTAGAGGTAGAAAAATTAATAATTAATGAATTTGAAAATAATCTATTTTTACAAAGAGAATTTAAAAAAGTAAAATTAATTCATCACAACAATCTTTGCACCTTTGTACCTAAGATTTTGTTTAATGATAAAAATCTAATTGACTATTTAAAATTTGAAAATAAAGTTTTTAATTCAGACTTTATTGCTGCAGATGAAATAGCATCCAGGGAAATCATGGCTGTTTATGTGCCTTTTGTAAATTTAAATAATCTTTTTTTTGAATGTTTTGGTAGTTTCGAATACCATCACGCTAGTAAAATTCTATTGGATAATATACTTAAAATTACTGATGATTTTTCAAATAAATTATTTTGCAATGTTTCAAAATCATCTTTTGAATTAATCTATATAAAAAATGGTGAATTAAACTTATTTAATTCTTTTGAATTTAACACTCCTGAAGATTTTATATATTATGTACTTTTCACAATTGAACAATTACAAATAGATACTGAAAATATTGATTTTGTATTATTAGGAGATATTTGTATTAATGATAATCAATATAATATTCTTTATAAATACATCAGAAATGTATCTTTTGGAGAAAAAATAAATAATTATACTATATCAGATTCTTATAAGAATTTGTTAAATAACTACAATCAATTTAGCTTGTTAAACTCTTTTTAAATGCGAATAATTTCTGGAAAATATAAAGGCAGACGAATAACTGCTCCTAAAAAATTACCTGTACGTCCAACTACTGATTTAGCAAAAGAATCACTATTTAATATCTTAAATAATGACTTCTATTTTGATGAAATTTCTTTGTTAGATTTATTCTCAGGAACAGGAAACATAAGTTATGAATTTGCTTCAAGAGGCTGTAAACAAATTACTGCGGTTGATGGTGATTATGGATGCACAGCTTTTATTAGAAAAACCGCTGAAGATTTTGATTTTGATATTAATGTCATTAAAAGTGATGTTTTTAAATATCTGTCACGTGTTAAAAACAAAGCTAATGTTGTTTTTGCTGATCCTCCCTATGATTTTAGTGATGAAAAATTTGCTCAAATACGCCAATTAGTTTTTGATCATAAACTTTTAACTGACAATGGTTATTTGATTATTGAACATTCTACCTACACCAAGTTAGATCATTTAAGCAATTTTAGCTTTGCCAAAAAATATGGTGGATGCATGTTTAGTTTTTTTGAATATCCACAAGTAAAATAATCAGAATAAATATTAAAAAAAAAGCAGACCATAAGCCGGATTCTGTACTCTAAAAATAGAGTCCTTATCATTTATCTAGTACTATAATTACTTATAGCATCAAACCGTTTACCCTCCAACATTGGGCGTACTACCCTCAAGCGTTGGTTTACATAACGTTGCACCACATAGAGTTTACCTGGTTTCACTACAGCATTACCTGTACATACTTTCTGTTGCACTTGTCCGCGTCTCTCAACGGACGGGCGTTACCCGCTATATTGTACTTTGGTGTCCGGACTTTCCTCTCTCCTATTCAGAACAGCGATAAGGTAGTCTGCTTTCGACAAAAATAGTATTAAAATGTTAATAACTACACTTAAAATTCTGAATTCTGAATTCAATATTCATAATACAATATCTATATTTGTGTAGATAATTATATTTCAATGGAACATTTTGTAGTATCAGCAAGAAAATACAGACCTAAAACATTTAATGATGTTGTTGGGCAACAAGCTATTACAAATACTTTATTGAACGCAATTGAAAACAATCATTTAGCGCAAGCTTTATTATTTTGTGGTCCTAGAGGGGTTGGTAAAACTTCCTGTGCTAGAATTCTAGCAAAAAAAATAAATCACAAAGAAGGTCATGATAATGAAAATGAGGACTTTGCTTTTAATGTATTCGAATTAGATGCCGCTTCTAATAATTCCGTTGATGATATTAGAAGTTTAATTGACCAAGTTCGTATACCTCCTCAAGTTGGAACATATAAAGTATATATTATAGATGAGGTACATATGTTATCTCAGGCAGCTTTTAATGCTTTTTTAAAAACGTTAGAAGAACCTCCAAAACATGCTATTTTTATATTAGCTACTACCGAAAAACATAAAATAATTCCAACAATATTATCACGATGTCAAATATTTGATTTTAAACGAATCACTGTAAAAGACGCTGCTAATTATCTTGCATATATTGCAAAAGAACAAGGAATAACTGCTGAAGATGATGCCTTACATATTATTGCTCAAAAAGCAGACGGAGCAATGCGTGATGCTTTATCGATATTTGATCGTGTTGTAAGTTTTTCTGGTAAAAACCTAACACGAAAAGCAGTTACAGAAAATTTAAACGTTTTAGATTATGACACCTATTTTAAAGCGACAGATTTAATTCTTGAAAATAATATACCACAGCTTTTAATTTTATTTAATGAATGTTTATCAAAAGGTTTTGATGGCCATCATTTTATATCAGGAATAGCCTCACATTTTAGAGACTTACTTGTTTGTAAAAACGAAGCAACTATTTCCCTTTTAGAAGTTGGAAGTACTGCGCAAGAACAATATTTAATACAATCGAAAAAAACATCGCAAACTTTTCTAATCCAAGGTATAGAAACAGCTAATGATTGTGACTTAAAATACAAAACAAGTAAAAACCAACGATTACTCGTTGAATTATCATTAATGCAATTAGCCTCTATCACATATGATGGAGAAAAAAAAAAGTCTAAACGCTTTATAATACCTGCAACTTTTTTTATTTCTACAACTCCTTCTAAAGTGGTTGAAGAGAAAACCACTATTAATACAAATACTTTAAAAGATACTACACCAACTCCAACGGTTGAAAATATTATTTTGCCAAAAGAAGAAAAATCTAATGCGTCAAAAAATAAAGTATCTGGATTATCATTATCGAGTATACGAAAGAAAAAAGAACATTTAGATGCTAAACTAGCAGAAGAAACTAAACATGAAATACTTCCTACAAATGACTTCAAAGAAGATGATTTAATTAAGTATTGGAAAGAATATGTTAAAAAACTAGATAAAGATGGTGCAAAAATTGTATCCTCTATTTTTGATATTAGTGATAAAGAAAAAAGAGAAAAATTATCTATTAAAGGAACTATTATTCATATTGAAGTACCTAATGCATCTATGCAAATGGATATTCATGGTGCACAATATGGCATACTCTCTTACGTTAGAAAAAAACTAAGTAATTATGATATTAACATTCAAGTAGATGTGAACGAAGAGGTTTCTAAAAAGTATGTTTTTTCAGCAACAGATAAATACGACAAATTACTAGAAATAAACCCAGCTGTAGGACTTTTACGTCAAGAGTTTGGATTAGATATAAAAGATTAAAACGACACCTTATGTTAGGCTTAAAATTACCAACAGACCCAAGATGGGTAAATATTGTAGAAAAAAATATTTCAGAAATTCTTTGTGATCATGCTTTTTGTGAACAAAAAGCTGCAAGCACAGCAATATCGCTTATCGTAAGTTTTCCAGAGTATAATGATCTTATTAAAGAAATGATTGTTTTAGTTAAGGAAGAAATGAGTCACTTTAAAATGGTACATGATTTAATTCTTCAACGTGGAGATACATTAGGCAGAGATCGAAAGGACGAATACGTATTGAAATTACTAAAGTTTTTCCCAAAAGGCGGTAGTAGAAACACTCAATTAGTACATCGGTTATTATATGCAGCATTAATTGAGGCCAGAAGTTGTGAACGTTTTAGGTTATTATCGGAAGAATTAGAGGATAAAAAATTAGCAGAATTCTATAGAAAATTAATGATTAGTGAAGCTAATCACTATACCATGTTTTTAAAATTTGCTAGACAATATGGTGATAATTTGAAAGAAGTAAATGAAAAATGGCAAGATTTGTTAGTTTTCGAAGCCAATATAATGAAAAGTTTAAGTACAAGTGAATCTATACATGGATAAATAACAAAAACGATTTACTAAACTAATTTGACCATAAAACTTAAAGAATTATAACACACTAGACTAAAAGCTAATTAATATACTATTATTGTTACATATTAATTGTTATAATCAAAGTTTTACTTAAATATTATTAATAGATACCTTAAAAGCACTACATTTGCCGTCGATTAAAAAAGGCAACCCTAATGTTACCTGATTTAAATTAAATACATGCTACTATGAAACGTATTAATGAATACAAGAAACTATTTAATGTCGATAAAAATACTGATCTTAAGGTTTTAAAAAAATCTTATAGAAATTTAGTAAAAGAATGGCACCCTGATAAGTTTCAAGCTGACGATGAAAAAGCTGCTTTGGCTGACGAAATGGGTAGAAAAGTTATTGATGGATATCACTTTTTAGTTAGTATTAATCCTGATACTATAAATGCTAATCTTGAAGAATATACTAAAACTATTACAACAGCTGGAATTGCTGATTTTAGTCATAAAGGTCAAGTATTAGAATTAGTTTTTACTGATGGAGCTACTTATGAATATTTTGGTGTTTCAAGACCATTGTTTCAGAAATTTGTTAATACCGACAAACAATTACGTTTTGCTAAACGTAATTTTTTCAATGGGTTAACATATAGAAAATCAAAAAGAGATGCTGTTGTGTCTTAATAAACAAATATTTTAAAAAAGTCAGTTTAATTAAACTGACTTTTTTTTAAACTAATTTTCACTATAATATAGTGTTTTTACCATCCCATCAGACAAACCTATTTTTGGTACATACATTTTCTTTGCTCTTGCCCACTTCATTGCATTTAAATAAATTTTTAATGCAGGTATAATAACATCCGCACGATCTGGGTTTAATCCAATTTCTGTAACTCTGTCTGAATATGACATTGCATTAAAAAAATGATATTGTGCATTAAGATATATATATGATAATGGCTTATCAGTAGTTTTTCCTGAAATACGATGTATTTTATTTATATTTCCGCCAGAACCAATCATTGTTACTTTATCTAATCCTTTGGTGTTTTTTTTTATCCAATTTTTAATATCATCCCAATTAATTAGTTCATCAAATGATTTATTAATTAAACGTACAGTACCAACCTTAAATGATTTAGATTTTATAATTCTTCCATTTGAAAAAATTGTTAATTCAGTACTACCTCCTCCAACATCAACATACAGATAATTAGAATTGTTATCAATAAATGTTTTTAAATCTGTTGAAGCAATGATTGCAGCTTCTTTTTTACCATCAATTATTTCTATATCAATATTACTTGAGTTCTTTATCAAATTTACAAGTTCTTCTCCATTTTCTGCCTCTCTTAAAGCTGAAGTAGCACAAGCCATGTATTTAACAACATTATTTGATTTCATTAATAACCTGAAAGCATTCATAGTGTCTTTCATTTTTACAATATTCTCATCAGAAATAATTCCTGTGGTAAAAGAATCTTGTCCCAATCGAATAGGTACACGTACTAAGGAACTCTTTTTAAATTTTGGTTCTTTACCTTTTTCTTCAATAACATTTGTTATTAATAAACGTACTGCATTTGAACCAATATCTATAGCTGCATATTTCTTTATTATCATTTTACTACTGTAATTTTATTCACGTAATATTCGTATGTTTTCACTTGTGACCGAAAAGGATTATTTGTAGTTATCCTGTATTTATTGTCTTGGTTTTTTGAAAAAACTCTTGCTTTAACATTATCATTCCAACAAATAGAAAATGTATCTATCAATTCGTTTTTAATATCGTTATCATAAATAGGACATGTAACCTCTACTCTATTGTCTAAATTCCTTGTCATCCAATCTGAGGAGGATATAAAAACTTTTTCTTCTCCGCAAGTACCAAAAATCATCATTCTTGGATGTTCTAAATACTTATCAACTATACTTATAGCTTCTATATTTTCACTCAACCCTTTTACTCCAGGAATCAAGCAACATATTCCTCTAACAATCATCTGAATTTTAACTCCAGCTTTACTAGCTTCATATAGTTTGTCAACCATTTTATAACTTGTAATACTGTTTAATTTTAATTTTATTTCTGCTGGTTTTCCATCAAGTGCTTTTTCTATTTGTTGATCAATCAATTTAATAAATCCATTTTTTGCGTAATGTGGTGAAACTAATAGATGCTTATATTTATTTACGATATAATTTGTTTTAAGAAAATTGAAAACTTTTCTTAAATCTTTTAAAACATCTTGATTTGAAGTAAATAATGTATAATCGGTATATACTTTAGCAGTAGTATTATTAAAATTACCTGTACTAATAAAACCATATAATTTTAACTTTTTATCTTCAAGACGTTCTACCAAACAAACTTTACTATGTACCTTTAAACCTTTAACTCCAAAAATTAACTTTACGCCTTCATCTTGAAGTTTTTGAGCATACTCCATATTTGAAGCTTCGTCAAACCTAGCTTGTAATTCAATTTGTACTACAACATCTTTTCCGTTTTTAGCTGCATTGATTAATGAACTTGTTATGTGAGAAATTTTAGCTAGACGATAAATAGTTATTTTTATGGTTTTAACCTTTGGATCAATTGCAGCTTCACGTAAAAATTTAATTATATATGAAAATGTATGATATGGTGTATATTGTAAAAAGTCTTTTTGTGCAATTTTTTCAAATAAATTATCATTTAGAGACAATCCTATTATTGCAAGTGGCTTTTCTTTAACATACAATAAATCTTTTCTTCCCATATTTGGAAAATCCATATAATCTCTTCTAAAATGATATCTACCCCCTGGTATCACGCTATCATTAGATTCAATTTTCATTTTATCCATTAAATATTCTAATGTATCAGAAGCAATATTTTTATCATAAATAAATCTAACAGGGTCTCCATCTATTCTATTTTTAACACTTTTTGAGAGTTTCTCTAAAAAACTTATACCTAAATCTGATTCTATGTCTAACTCAGCATCAAGAGTTATTTTAATCATATGTGCTTCAATATTTTGGTATTTGAAAATATCAAAAATTGAATCTAAGTTATATCGAATTAAATTATCTAAAATTATAATACAATCTTTTTCATTAACTTTTGGCAAAACAACAAATCGACTTACACTTCTAGGTATTTCAAGTAATGCATATTGATTTTCAGTATCTGAAATTTGCATTTTGATAGCTAAATAGGCCGCTGAATCTTTCAACCTTGGCATTGGAGTATCATCGTTTAATACAATTGCCATTAGTGCAGGACTAACAGTTTCTAAAAAAAATTGTTGAACAAATTCTTTATGCTCAGAATAAATAATTTCATTTTCCTTTAAAACATAAATATTTTCATCCTCTAATTTTTTATAAACTTCTTCCAGAATAGCCAGACTTTTAGTTTGCTGAACAATTACTTCTTTTGTAATCATTTCCAGAAGCTCATCTGCTCTATAGACACCTAATGCTTTTCTACCACTTTTTCCTGCTTCAGAAATACGTTTTACTGTTGCATATCTAACTTTAAAAAATTCGTCTAAATTATTAGAAAAAATGCCTACAAAACGTAATCTTTCAAGTAAAGGAACAGATGGGTCCGCTGCTTCTTGCAAAACTCTTGCATTAAATTGTAACCAACTTAGTTCTCTGTTTATGTATCTATCTTTTTGATTTGTCATTTGTCTATTTTAATTGCTTTGGAAAAATTTTGAAAATCGTTGTTCCTTTAGATATATTTTCCCATAAATCAATATTAAAGTCTATAACTATAAAACCACATGTAGGTATAGAAATAATATCAATCGTACCAAATGTATTGACAAACTCAGTAACTGCAAAATTATGACAAAAAATCATTACTGAACTTATATCATTATTACACTGTTTTACTGTTTTGATAAGTTTACTACTAGAAAAAACGTATAAATCATCTATAATATTAAAATTT
>CAWVSR010000038.1:0-10928 GCA_963932865.1 uncultured Kordia sp.
TACTAAGAGTATTACCAAAATACTCTTAGTACTATATTTGGAGAAATTTTGGTTCCTCTAATATCATTAATTGTTAGATTATCAATATTATTATTTGAGAAACGAATGTCTTTATTAATGATGTTTTTTCTATCATATAAGTTTATAACAGAAACCCCTAATCTATATTTTATTTTCTGATTGTTATGTGGTCTAAAATTATAAACAGCAGAAAAATCTAACCTATGGTAAGTTTTTAAGTTTTGGTTGTTTAATTTTTCGTAGGAATAAATTATTTCTCCATTATCATCACTTGTAGAATTAATTTTAGTGTATGGTTTTCCGTTATGCAATAGCCAACCTATTGATAAGTCTATTTTTTTCCATTTATAAAAATGTGACCATTTTATAGTATGATCTATATTTACATTGCTAGGAAATGGATTGCCATTGTTTAATTCTTCAAAACGATATTTTGCACTATTAAATGAATATGATAGCCAGGTATTGTATTTTTTTAATTGTTTTTTGATAAAAATATCCAAACCTTGGATACTAGAGGATCCAGTACTATAATTAAAAATTTCGTTATTGTTAAAATTAAAATCTAAGGTATTTATATTTTTTGTTTTTTTAAAATAGGCTTCTAAGTCAACAGTCCATTTGTTTTCAGAATAGTTTGCTCCAATTGTATATTGGTAACTATTTAGAATAGGTAAATCTGTTTTATTTGAAAGTGCCCAAATATGATTCTCTAAAGTTAAATTACTAATTACAGATTCTTGAATTTTATTTACATATTGACTTTTATATTCTATAGAGGTATTAATACTAAATTCAGGAATAACAAACTTTTGAAGTACAGCTCTAGGTTCAATATAGATTTTGTTTGAGCTACTATATTTATTTACTCTTAGCCCAATAGAATATAAAAACTCTTTAGGTTTATTCACTTGATACTCGATGTATGTGCAATTTGAATTTGTTTTATCATTCGAGCCATCTAACAGAGTGTTGTTTAAATTGACAAAATTATCAAAGGAATATTTAAAATTTTTATTTGAAAACTGATAACCAAAATTTAGTTGTGCGAATTCTGTGGCATCATACTTGAAATTCATATTTATTCCAAAGTCTTGAATCTCATTGATTTTGGTATCTGAAAAACTTCCTGAATTAGACTCATTACTAAATGAATAATCTAGTGAATATTTAGAATAATACATGTCTATTTGATGGCTCATTTTTTTTGACCATTCCTTATTCCATTCAAAGTTATACCCTTGATTTTCGGTATTTAAAACATCCGTATACAGGTTGTTTTCATTTGCAGAAAATGCAGAGAAATTTAAAAAATCTTTAGAGTATATGTGATTGAATTTAAAGAGGTCTTTATTTGATACTTTATATGCAGCATTAACGGTATAGTCATAAAACCAAAAAATATTTTTAGAGTTGCTAAATTCAATAGTATTATCGAATATTTTTGTGTTTTGAAATATTTTTGAGGCATGGTTTTTAAAAGCTAATGTTTCATATAAATCAGCATATGACCTTCGACCAGAAACTAAAACAGATAGTTTATTAGGTATTAAAGGCATATCAACAAACACATCTCCATGAATTAGGTTAAAGCCTGCTCCCCCTGTTATTTTTTTAGCGGGCTTATAATTAGAAGTAATATCAATAACACTAGAGATTCGTTCGCCATATTTAGCACTTGTTCCTTTATTAATAAAGTTAACCTTGTTTATAACATAAGGGTTAAATGCTGAAATTTCTCCAAATAAATGAGAGTTATTATAGGTTTTAATATTATTCCAAAGTACTAAGTTCTGATCAGAATTACCCCCTCTTACGTGTATGCTATTTACGGTTTCATTTAAGTTTGAAACACCAGGAATTAGATGAATACTTTCTAAAATATCAGGTTCGATTAATCCAGGAAGTACATCTAGTTTTTTAGTAAGAATTGTAGTTTGTTTTACATTTTTTGAAACACCACTTGCTAAATATTTATCAATAACAATTTGATCTAATAATTCTTCTTTTTCAATTAAATTAATTGTAATGCAGTTTGGATAAGTACAATTAGAAGCTTCAAGAAGAGTGTTTTTTACACCAAATGAGCTAATTTCTATTGTTGAATTATAAGGTATGTTTTTTATTTTAAAAGATCCGTTTGCATCACTATAATATAGTACATTATTAATTTCAATCAACGCATTAGGCACAATTTCATTGTTACTTAGTAATTGACCACATATAGCAATTAAATCAGTTTCATTAAATGACGAGATAACAATATTAGTGTTATTAATGAACTCAAACTTCAAGTTTGTTTGGGAAGATAGGGTAAGTAGTAGAGATTTTAATTCTACAAGTTCATCAAGAATTATAGATACTTCTTTTGCATGAACTAAATTGTCTGTATATGAAAATCGGACATTGTAATATTGCTCTATTTCGGGTAAAACATTTTTTAATAAATCTTTCTCAAAAACAGTGTTTTTTTGAGAAAATATACATGTTGAAAATAAAGCTAAAAACCATACAAGGAATTGCTTCATAGTTGTTTTTTAGTCTTCTAAAATAATAGTATTCTTTTGAATAGTATATTTCAAATTTAAGGACTTTAAAACACTTTTTAATGCTATTTCTTTATTATTGTTAGGAAAAGACCCAGTAAACAACAAACTGTCATTAAAATTATTGTATTTAAAACTTAGATGGTATTGTTTTTCCAATGCTTCAAAAACATTTTTTATTGGAGTACTTCTAAATACAGATTGATTATTTAACCAGTCAGGCTTATTGCTATTAAATGTTAATGCTATAGGTTCATTTCCTTTTGTTTTTTGATACCCTAAACTAGGAGTAAGTATATGATTAGTATTATTAGTGTTGTCTATAACCTTAACTTTTCCCTCAAAACAAGTTACTTTAAAAAAGTTATTACCTGAACTCACATTGAATTCAGTTCCTAAAACGTGCACATTTCCTTGAGTAGTTTTTACAATAAAATCACTTCCTTTTTCTACATCAAAAAATGCTTCCCCATCTAATTGTAACACTCTGTTTTTTTTCCAATTGTAATTATTGTATGTAATTGTCGACTTTGAATTTAATAATACCTTTGAACCGTCAGGTAAATCAAAGGCTAATTGGTTTCCGTAGTCACTTGAAAATTGAGTTGTTTTAAAAAAAGTGAAATATGTAAACAGTCCGACTAATAAAAATAAAGAAGCAGCAATACTTAATTGCCATTTGTTGTTAGAGGACTTGTTTTTATAAAAAATAGATGTGTTGTTCTTTTTTTCTGTAAAAGCAGTATATGCTTCATCTAAATTATAATCAGGAGCCTTTAGTTGGTCAGCTCCTTTGAGAATATTTACATAAGTATTGTAATGCTCTGAAGATATGAATTGATTTAATTCCTCTTCCGAAAGGTCATTATTCAACCAACGAGCTAAAAAAGTGTCATCCAATTTATTCATGATTCATTTGTTTCTATATTTAAAACGCTTTACAAACTCAATACCCTACCCTTTAAGGTATATTGTCAATTTCAGCTCTAAGTTTTAAAAGTGCTTTATGCATTAATTTTTCAATAGCCTTAACCGAAACACTTGATAGTTCGGCTATTTCTCGATATGTTTTCTTCTCTACTCTATTTAATAAAAAAACCTCTCTTTGTCTTTCAGGCAAGGCGGAGATAGCATTTTCGAGTTTTATCAGAAACTCTTTTTCTTCTAATATAAATTCGGGAGATTCGTTTGTAGCGTGTAAATTAATATTCTTAATTTCTTTTTGATGCTTTAATTTTACCTTTTCATGACGAAGTAGACTATTACTATGGTTAATTGCAATTCGAAACAAATAGCTTTTTGCTGTTTTTTTAGTTACTTTAGAGCAGTTATTCCAAAGTTTTATGAAGGAATCTTGAACAATGTCATCAATATCCTCAAGAGTTCCAAATTTATAATAAAGAAAATTCCTTAACAGAGTAGCATTCGTATTAAAAAAAACATGAAAGTTTTTTTCTTTACACAAACCATTATCTTCTTTTTCTAAATCAGACATAAATATTAGAAGGGGTGTTTTTAAGACAATAAAGCTAAGAGAATTTTATTAAAATCCAAGTATTGCTTTAGCAATCATAAAATAAATAAGAATTCCAAAGATATCGTTACTAGTGGTTATAAAAGGACCTGTAGCAATTGCGGGATCAATTCCTCTTTTTTCAAGAAATAAAGGGATAAAAGTACCTATTAAACCGGCAACTACTATAACACTAAATAATGAGATTGAAATTGCCAATGATGTTTTAAAATCACCCTGCGTACTGAAGGTATAAATAAATAATAAAATAGATAATATAACTCCATTCATAATCGCTAATATAAATTCTTTCCCTAATCGATTAACAATACTTCCTTTAACATCATTATTCGCTAAACCTTGAACTATTATTGCACTAGATTGAACACCTACATTTCCCGCCATAGCTGCAATTAAAGGTGTAAAGAAAAATAATACAGCTTGTTCTTTAATAATATATTCAAACTCGCCCATTATTACAGCAGCACCAACTCCTCCAAAAAGCCCTAAAATCAACCATGGTAGTCTTGCTTTTGTTAACTGCATTATAGTATCTCCAGCTTCAACATCTTGAGTTAAACCTGCAGCCATTTGGTAATCTTTATCTGCTTCATCCTTAATGACATCTACAATGTCATCAATAGTTATTTGTCCAACAAGTCTTCCCATTTCATCTATTACAGGCATGACAATTAAATCATATTTCTGCATAATATTTGCCACTTCTTGGTCATCTTCTTCTGCTTTTACAAAAGTAATTTTCGGGTTATAGATATTTTTAATTGGCGTTTTTGTAGAAGTTGTAAGTAAGCTTTTTAGTGATAAACGACCTTTTAAAATATCATCATCATCAACAACGTAAATTGTGTGTACTTTTTCGAAAGCTTCTGCTTGCTTGCGCATTTCTTTTACACAATGCATTACTGTCCAGCTTTCTTTAACAGCAATAAGTTCTTTTCGCATCAAACCTCCAGCGGTATCATCATCATACCGTAAAAGATCTACAATATCTTTTGCGTGTTCGACATCTTCTAATTGCGAAATCACCTCTTCCTTTTTAGCTTTAGGTAAGTCAGCAATAATGTCAGCAGCATCATCAGTTTCTAATTCATCAATTTCTTCTGCTATTTCTTTTGATGATAGTGCTTTTAATATTTTATCACGTACGTCATCGTCTAATTCCGCAATTATCTCAGAGGTAAGTTCGCTATCAAGTAATTTGATAATATAAATTGATTGTTCAAAATCTAATTCCTCAAGAATTTCGGCAACATCAGCATGATGAAGTTCACTTAGAAGTCCATTTAGCTCAGCATCATTATTTTCATGAATGAATTTTTTTATATGAGTAACGACTTTATGGTCTAAATGAAATTGCATAAGATAAAGATACTTTTTTAACGTGTGTGTAATTTTAATTTATGGTAATGTCTTTTTCAATGATGCAAGTTAAGTTGATAAATTCTTGCACAGATAGTTGCTCAGGCCTCATGTTGAAAACATCTAATAATCTTATTTCATCAGATAGATTTAAACTTTTTAAGCTGTTTCTTAATGTTTTTCTTCGTTGTTGAAAACTAGTTTTAACAACTCTATAAAATAATTTTTCTCCACAAGGCAAACTATAATCTTCTTTTCGAGTTAATCGCATAACACCAGAATCTACTTTTGGTGGCGGATTAAAGACATTGGGAGGTACTGTAAATAAATACTCAGCATCGTAAAATGCTTGAGCTAAAACAGAAAGAATACCGTATGTTTTGTTTCCGTGTTTGGCACAAATTCGTTGTGCGACTTCTTTTTGAAACATACCTGAGAATTCAGGAATCTGGCTTTTCATTTCTAATGTTTTAAATACAATTTGAGTAGAAATGTTATATGGAAAATTACCAATTATAGCGAAAGGTTCATCATTTAAAACTTCATTAAGATTATATTTCAAAAAATCTTTTTCTATAATTCTGTTACTTAGTTTTAAATAATTAGCACCTAAATATTCAACAGATTCACTATCTATTTCAATAACATATGTTTCAAAATCTTTTTCTAACAAATATTTAGTTAATACTCCCATTCCGGGACCGATCTCAAGTACTTTTGAATATTCTGTTGATTTGATAAGTGTATTAGCTATGTCTTGAGCAATTCCTTCATCTTTTAAAAAATGTTGCCCTAAATGTTTTTTTGCGCGTACCTTATCCATTATTTAATATTTGAAGCAATTATTTTTTGAATCTCTATTCTATCCTTTTTTAAAAACCATGACAATTCTAAAACATGATTACTATTGTCTTTAAAGACTAATTCTGGTTCACTTCCTCCCTGAGCAGGAATAAAACTTTTAATCTCAGAATATTGAATGTTTTTTCTTTTGTACTTAAAGCCATTTTCATGGAATACAAACCCTGGTTTTTTTGAAGTAAGTTGCATAAATAAAAACAACAACGTAAATAAAGCAAAAACAATGTTTAAAATATAAAATAGCCAAACAGGTATGAGTACATTAATTAACATCATAATAAAGTTTAATACTAAAAAACCAGTAATTACTGCTGCAAAAAGCATAACCGCTTTAATAATATATAGGTACGTAGCGTTAAATTCTTTATGCATGAAATTCTTCTATAATTAATAATTCAGTTCTAAAGGCTAGCATTTTTGATCCAAATTTCTCAATCCCTTTCTTTCTAAATTTGGGAGCGTCTTCAATATAATATGCTTGAAGATCTTCATTACTTTTTGCGGTATATTGTATGGAGTAGTTTGTGCCCTCCATTTCTTCTTCAACCACTATTTTTGTCATTTTTGCAGATATAAATTTACCAGTAGATAGTACCTCTTTTATGTGAGGTTTTATCCAGAAAAGCCAATCGTAATGAATGCTGTCTTCTACGTTTATGGTAACATTATAAATAATCATATCGCTTTAATTTTATTACAAAAATAGTCTTTTTAAAACAAAACTTCGTGGTGATTAGATTAACAACTTTTAATCTAATCACCACGAAGTTTTCGATACATTTTTTTAGCTTCAACAAAATGTATACTATCAGCATGATTAAAAATAATATTTTCAAAATATTCGGAGGATTGTTTAGTGTTTTGGAACGTATAAAGTTCAAGTATAGCAAGTTGATACAGTGCATCATCCACAAAAACACTATCTTTTAGTGTGTTAATAATTCTTTCGTAGTTACTTTTGGCTTGCTTATTATTTCCTTGAAGTTCAAATATTGTTCCTTGAAGAAACAATACATTATCTATAATTTTACTAACCGGGTGTTTGTTTAAAATATTATTTAATAAAGCAATTGCTTCAGTGTTTTTATTTTGAAAAGCAAATAAGTCAGCCTTAGAATATTGTTTTAAAGCTACATTTAAACTATCCTCGTCAATATGGTCACTTATTAGTAAATGTAGATCTAATGCATCATTAGCAATGAGTTGTGATGTAGAACTTTTAAGTATTTTAAGTTGTTGAAGTGCCCAGTCAAAGTCTCCTTTGTAATAGCTAGTTTTTGCTACCTTAAATCGTGCTTCTTGGGACAGTTTGTTATTTTTTAAATTACGTTGAATTTTTGAATAGTTTAGTAAGGCTTTATTAAATTTACCATCAGCGACAAGAATGTCTGCTTGAGTCATTTGAAAGCGAGCTTTATCAAACTTTGATAAAGATTGTTTTTCATTTTTCTTTAAAAAATCAATTGCAGTATTGATATCGTATTTTTGAAAAGCCAAAAAATTAGCGTATGCTAATTGTAGTTTTATGGTTTTGTTATTAATGCCAAAACTATCTAATGCTTTTTTATAATTGTTTGCAATAATATCATATTCAGATCTTGAATTTTTATATTCTTTTATTTCAAGTAAAAGAGAAATGATATTTATTCGAGTATTATCATCTAATGGTTGCTCGCTAATAAAATTAAATATTTTATTAGCAGTTTCAAATTCGCCTTTTTCTTTTGAGAGTACGCCGAGATTAAAAATCCTATTTAAATTTTCTCCGGATCTATTAAAAATTGCTTTTTCTTGAATAAAAGCTTTATCAAACTCTTTTTGCTGAACAAAAAGCCAACTTAGTTGCTCATTCCAAAATATATCTGGAGTGCTTTGCGTATTTTTTAATAAAACTTTTTTAAGTAAAATGTTATTGTTGTTTTCTGGATCATCATTTAGAAACTTACCTATTAGATTTTGAATTGCAGAAGTGTTTTTTTTATTTTTCAGTAATCTTAAGTAGCTCTCAAACATTTTTTCAATTTCATTTTGTTGACCATATATCGTTGCTAATTGATAATCGAAATTGTAGTTTTTATTTAAATGTATAGCTTTTTTGTAAGTTTCTTCGGCTTGGGATAGTAGGTTGTATTTTTGAAAACCTTTACCAATACTATTTGTATAGTTAGGATTTTTATCAACACTATTGATGGCATCGTTGTAAGCTTTATTTGCTGAGATGCTATCTTTTTTCAAGGAGAAGTTATATCCAAGTTCAACCAATAAAGATGGAGAGCTGTTTTTATTGTCTAATTTTTTGTTAAGTTCTTGTTCTGCAATATGATATTGCTCTAACTCTTGGAGACATTTTATTTTATTAATAAAACAATCTGTTCTATAGGGTTGTATGGTGAGTATTTTGTCATATTCTAATAAGGCTTTGTTATACTCTCCATTATTAAAAAAAGAATTTGCAAGTTTTACATTTTGACCTATTGAAAAAAAAGCGAACGATAAAAAAAAACAGAAAAAAAATTTTAAAATAATTTCAAAAATATAAAAAAGTGTTCTAATTTATTTATAGCTTTAATAAAAGATATAAATATTTTAAAGTTACAATTAAAATAAAAGATACTCAATTTAACTCAAATGGTATTTTAAAAACACATGTTTTTGGTGTTTGCGAAGTTGAATTAATAATATTTCATTTCAAATGTTATTAAATGGTTACTTGTGTTAATAGAAAGTTATCATTTTTATCTTTGTATTTTTACTATGAGATATATAGTATCTTTGATTTACTAATGAAAATTTAATAAGGATAATGAGTTCAGATAATATTAAAATTTTACTGGTTGATGATGAACCAGATATTTTAGAAATTGTTGGTTATAATTTATCCTCAGGAGGTTATGAGGTTTTTACTGCTTCTGATGGCTTAAAGGGAATTGAAATTGCTAAAAAAGAAGTACCTAACTTAATTATTTTAGATGTGATGATGCCAAATATGGATGGTATTGAAGCTTGTGAAAAACTAAGAGAATTACCAGAACTATCGAATACAATAATTACTTTTTTGACTGCTCGTAGTGAAGATTATTCTCAAGTAGCAGGTTTTGATGCTGGAGCAGATGATTATATAACTAAGCCTATAAAACCAAAAGTTTTACTTAGCAAAGTAAAAGGTTTGTTAAGAAGAACATCTGTAGAGAAAAAAGAGGATAGCTCTTTGAAAGTTGGTCATTTACTAATTAATAGAGATGAGTATAAAGTAATTAATGATGGGGTTGAATTAGTATTACCAAGAAAAGAATTTGAATTATTATTTTTATTAACGTCAAAACCAGGGAAGGTTTTTACTCGCGATGAAATATTAAATGCTGTTTGGGGAAACGATGTTATTGTAGGGGGTAGAACAATAGATGTACACATACGTAAATTAAGAGAAAAAGTAGGAGATAACTCTTTTAAAACAGTAAAAGGTGTTGGGTATAAGTTTGTAGTTAGTTAATAATGAAAATAAGTAAAACATATAGGTTTGCGCTTTACTCATCTTTGATGATTACATTATTATTGGGTATTTTGATGGTTCTTTTTTTTTATAACCAGCTTACAATTTTTAATGCATTAGGATTTATTGTTACGTGTTTTACTACCTGCTTGTTTGTAATTCAATATCGATCAGAAAAGTATATTTATACCTTAATTAAAAAAACCTACGAAGAAGTTTCATTGTTAGATGAAACCAACTTCCATCAAGAAGCGGTTACTACAGATATTAAGACGCTTACAAGCGATGTTAAAAAATTTGCTCGTGAAAATAAATTGAAAATAGAAACTCTTCAGATACGAGATGAATATCGTAAAGAGTTTATGGGTAATATTGCTCACGAATTAAAAACTCCGTTATTCACAATACAGAGTTATATTCTTACATTATTAGATGGTGCGTCAGAAGACCCAAATGTTAGAGATAAATATTTAAATAGGGCAAGTAAAGGAGTTGATAGACTTATTTATATAGTTGATGATTTAGATTTGATAACAAAAATTGAAGTTGGAAATTTAAGTTTAAAAATATCAGAATTTGATGTTGTAGAGTTGATTAAAGAAATTTTTGATTTGTTTGAAATAAAAGCTCAGTCAAATGGGATACAGTTAATTTTTGATAAATTATATTCTAAACCGATTTTAGTTAAAGGGGACAAAGAAAAAATAAGACAGGTAGCTACAAATTTAATTGTTAATTCAATTAAATATGGTCAAAATAATGGTACAACAGAGGTTGGTATAGAGTATTTAAATGAAGATAAAATAGCTGTCCGTATTACGGATAATGGAATTGGAATAGAAAAAGAAAATTTATCTAGACTGTTTGAAAGGTTTTATAGGGTAGACAATACAGGTTCAAGAGACAAAGGTGGTTCAGGTCTTGGCTTAGCTATTGTAAAGCATATTATTGAAGCACACAATCAAAAAATTTATATTGAAAGTGAATATGGAGTAGGATCAGAGTTTTCTTTTACTTTGGAAGCAGTTAAATAATTCATTAAAGTTGGTTTTTTCGTTATTCTTTAATGATAACGGACTGGTTCTTTCAATATTTGTAAGTTTTTCTATGCAAAAAT
>CAWVSR010000039.1:0-10612 GCA_963932865.1 uncultured Kordia sp.
AAAAAATAAAAAATATGAAAAGAATAATTTTATTATCTGCTTTAGTAATTAGCTCAATCACTTTTGCTCAGGAAAACTTTAAACAGAAAAAATCACATCATAAAAAAGCAGAAATACAAATGATGAAAGATTTATCTGCTGAACAAATCGCTACCCTGAAAACTAAAAAAATGACTTTAGCTTTGGACCTTACAGAATCACAGCAAAACAAAATACAGGCTTTAAATATAGAAAACGTAAGGCTCAGAAAAGAACAAATAAAAAAGAGAGAGGAGCTTCGAGGAACTAAAAAATCAAAGTTAACATCAGCTCAAAAATATGAAAAAATGAATGCTGCTTTAGACAAAAAAATTGAAATGAAAAGCAAGGTCAAAGCGATCCTTAATGAGGAACAATTTAAAAAATGGGAACGCTCAAAAAAACAAATGATGCATAAAAAGAAAAAACATTCTTTGAAAAAAAAATAATCAGTTCCTCATATTAAAAAACCGATTGATTACTCAATCGGTTTTTTAATATAAAGAAAACAAAAGCATTACATTACGCTATCACATGCTGCTATTGTAGCATCCAAATCTTCATAACTAAGTGCATCGCAAAGGAACCAAGATTCATAAGCACTAGGGGCTATATAAATACCATTTGCTAACATTCCGTGAAAGAATTTTTTAAACGTTGCATTATCACCGGCTGCAGCGGTAGAAAAATTTGTTACTGCATCTTTTGCAAAATGCACTGATATCATAGAACCTACTTGATTAATTGTAAATTCAAGATTTTTAGTTTCTAAAACAGATTTCAATCCTTTATGTAAATAATCTGTTTTTTCTTTTAAACGAGTGTAAACATCAGCATCTTCATTTAACTGTTGCAACATTGCTAAACCAGCAGCCATAGCTAGTGGATTACCCGATAAAGTTCCTGCTTGGTAAACAGGCCCTAATGGTGCTAATTGATTCATGATTTCATTACGAGAAGCAAAAGCTCCTACCGGTAAACCTCCTCCAATAATTTTACCAAAACAAACAATATCTGCTTTTACATTGTATAACTCTTGAGCTCCACCTTTCGCTAAGCGAAATCCTGTCATTACTTCATCAAAAACTAAAAGAATATTATGATTATCACACAATACTCTTAATTCTTCTAAAAAACCTTCTTTTGGAGAAATACAACCCATATTTCCTGCTACAGGTTCAATAATAATACACGCAATCTCGTCTTGGTTAGCAGCTACTAGATCTTTTACACTTTCTATATCATTATAGTTTGCTAAAAGCGTGTCTTTTGCAGTTCCTTTAGTTACACCAGGACTGTTAGGGGAACCAAAAGTTACTGCTCCACTTCCTGCTTGAATTAAAAACGAATCGGAATGACCATGATAACAACCTGAAAATTTAATTATTTTTTCTTTTCCTGAATATCCTCTTGCCAAACGAACAGCACTCATACAAGCTTCTGTACCAGAGTTTACAAAACGAATTTTATCTATATTCGGAACCATTGAAACAGCTAATTTTGCTATTTCGGTTTCAATTTCTGTAGGGGTTCCAAAAGAGGTTCCTAACTTAGTCTTTTCTATTATAGCATCAATTACTTTTTGATTGGCATGACCTAAAATCATTGGCCCCCATGAATTGATATAATCTATAAGTTTATTTTCATCCTCATCATATAAATATGCTCCAGCTGCTTTTTTTATATAAACAGGATCTCCTCCAACAGATTTAAAGGCTCTTACCGGTGAATTTACTCCCCCAGGTATATACTGTGTAGCTTCATGAAACAAAGCACTACTTCTTTTATAAACACTCATTTATTTTACTATTAATTGTTGTCCTATACTCAAAGCAGACGTACTTAAATTATTCAATTTCATTAAATCTGAAACTGAAATACTAAATTTTCTAGCCACTGAATATAACGTATCTCCTTGTTGAATTATATACTTATTTTTTGATGTACTTTTTGTTGCTACAATAGTTAACTCATCATATTGATGTAAATCGTAACGCTCTATTAAACTTATCAATTTTAAAGGATATTTGGGATCTGTTGCATACCCAGCTTTTCTTAAACCTTTAGCCCAACCTTTATAATCCTTTTCATGCAAATCAAATAACGAAGCATAACGAGACCTAGAAGTTAGAAATTTTGAATGGTCTTTAAACGATTCTGATGGATGACTATATTTTCTAAAGCATTCTCCTTTCTTATCATCATCATGATATACTTTTTCTCCATCCCAATCGTGGCATTTAATTCCGAAATGATTATTTGCTCTCTTAGTTAAATCACCTTTCCCTGCACCAGACTCAAGAATACCTTGCGCTAGAGTAATACTAGCAGGAATACCTGATTGTTGCATTTCATATTGTGCTATATCATTATATTTATGAATATATAACGCTACTTTATCAGTTGTATTAAGTGGAGTATTGTTTACCGTTGGAGATAACACTTTTACGCTTTGGTTTTCCACCAATTTTTTTGAAGGAGTTTTCTTATTAGCTACGCTATTATTGTACGTATTATTTGATTTTTTTGAGGTGACAATTCTGTTTGAACTACAGCTAAAAACCAACACTGAACTAATTAAAACTAGTATCTTTTTCATTATAAACCTTCAAATTAAACATTAATTAATGGCAAGCCTTTTTTCTTCAAAAGAGCATTCATTCCCTCAATAGCCTGAAGCCCTCCAGTATGAATTGCTAAAATACTAGTATTTTTTTTAAAGTATCCGTTTTTTATTAAATCATAAATACCAAACATCATTTTACCGTTATAAATAGGATCTAAAAGAATACCTGTTTCTACCTTAAATAAATTTATAAAATCAATTAACTCATTATTAATTTTTGCATAACCGCCAAAATGGTAAGTAGTGAAAATTTCCCAATTACTTTTTGAAACTAATGCAGCTATGTCCTTTTTTAAAAAATCTCCTTTTAATGCAGAAAAACCAAGTATCTTTTGATTACTATTACTAGAGTTTATAATCCCTGCAATAGTTCCACCCGTACCTACAGCACAACACACATAATCATAACTAACATCTTCATTATTTAAAATCTCTTCACACCCTTTTACGGCTAAATCATTAGTTCCTCCCTCCGGCAACAAGTAAAAAGAACCAAACTTTTCTTTTAATTTTTTTAAGAAAATAGGCGACGTTTTTTGTTTGTATTCCTCTCTTGATACAAAATGAAATTTCATTCCATTATCTTGAGCTAAACTTAAAGTTGGGTTTTGTTTAACCTTATTTATTAACTCTTCCCCTCTAACAACACCTATTACATCAATTCCATATTGCTTTTTCACAAACGAGGCGGCAAGAATATGATTTGAATAGGCACCTCCGAAGGTTAAAATCTTAGTTGCGCCTTGCTCTTTGGCCTTTGCTACATTATACTTTAATTTTCTTAATTTATTACCTGAAATACCATCTCCTAAAAGGTCTTCTCTTTTTACAGACAATCTATTTAATTGATATTGACCTAAATCAATTAGTTGATTTTTTTCTTGGAAGTATTTCATATTCTATGCTCGAATATTTTTATGAGGAAACAAAGTTAATAAAGAAAACAATAGCATGTATTATCTGTAAGATTCTGTTTAAACATAAATTTAGATAACAAACTTTCTGAAATTCTTACGTAGATTAAAATGTTCTAAAAGCACAAAATGATATACCGTAGAAGAAAAAACAAAATTAAAATAACTGTATATTTGTATTGTAATGATTAAAAAAAGAATACCATTAGAAGATGGGGATTATTATTTAACTCCTGAAGGCTATAAATGTTTTACTGAACAATACCATTTAAAAAGAGGGTATTGTTGCGAGAGTGGTTGCAGACATTGCCCTTATAACTTCGACAAGAAGACTTCTAAAAGAAAAAAATAATCAGTAGTAATTTAAGTCACTATAACATTTTAGTGATAATTTAAAATTCTTTGAAAACTACAACATGGAAAACAACACAAAAACTTTAAGTTTTAAAAAACAAATAAAACAAGGTATTCCAAACGAACTACCTAATTTAAAAGAATACGATAAAAACATCAATCACGCTCCTAAACGTAAAAATATCCTCTCTGATGAAGAAAAGAAATTAGCATTAAAAAATGCTTTACGCTATTTTAAAACAGAACAGCATGAAGTTTTAGCTAAAGAGTTTCTTACGGAATTAAATGAGTTTGGTAGAATATACATGTATCGTTACCGTCCGGATTACGAAATGAAAGCCAGATCTATAAAAGAATATCCTGGAAAATCTGAGCAGGCAAAAGCTATCATGTTAATGATCCAAAATAACTTAGATTATGCTGTAGCACAACATCCGCATGAACTAATAACATATGGAGGTAATGGTGGTGTGTTTTCAAATTGGGGTCAATACTTGTTAACTATGAAATATTTATCAGAGATGACTGATAAACAAACATTAGTTATGTATTCAGGACATCCTATGGGATTATTTCCATCACACAAAGAGGCTCCAAGAGTAGTGGTTACCAATGGAATGATGATTCCTAATTACTCTAAACCTAATGACTGGGAAAAATTCAATGCATTGGGAGTAACACAATACGGACAAATGACTGCAGGTAGTTATATGTATATCGGACCACAAGGAATTGTTCATGGAACTACAATTACGGTTTTAAACGGATTTAGAAAAATAGGAAAAGAACCTAAAGGGAATTTGTTTGTTACTTCTGGTTTAGGAGGAATGTCTGGTGCACAGCCAAAAGCAGGAAATATTGCAGGGTGCATTACCGTTTGTGCAGAAGTCAACCCAAAAATAACTCAAGTACGACTAGATCAAGGTTGGATAGATGAAAAAATCACTGACTTAGATGAATTAGTCGCACGAGTAACAAAGGCAAAAGAAAATGAAGAAACCGTTTCTATTGCATACTTAGGAAACATCGTTGATGTATGGGAGAAATTCGATACTGAAAATATTCATATTGATTTAGGGTCAGATCAAACCTCCCTTCATAACCCGTGGGCAGGTGGTTATTACCCTGTAGACATGAGTTTTGAAGATTCCAACGAAATGATGGCTAAGGAACCAGAATTGTTTAAAGAAAAAATTCAAGAAACACTGCGTCGTCATGCAAGTGCAATAAATAAACATACTGCAAAAGGAACTTATTTCTTTGACTATGGAAATGCCTTTTTACTTGAAGCTTCCAGAGCTGGTGCAGATATTATGTCAGACAGTACTGAAATTGGAAGGGAATTTAAATACCCAAGTTATGTTCAAGACATCATGGGCCCGATGTGTTTTGATTATGGTTTTGGACCATTCCGATGGGTCTGCGCCTCAGGAAAACCTTCAGATTTGGCAAAAACAGACGCTATTGCTTGCAAAGTATTAGAAAAATTAAAAAAAGAATCCCCTGAAGAAATCCAACAGCAAATGGATGATAACATTCAATGGATAAAAGGAGCTCAAGAAAATAAACTCGTTGTAGGATCACAAGCTCGTATTTTATATGCTGATGCAGAAGGAAGAATGGGAATTGCTAAAGCTTTTAATAAAGCTATTAAAAGAGGTGAAATAGGACCTATTGTTTTAGGTAGAGATCATCATGATGTCTCTGGAACTGACTCTCCATATAGAGAAACTTCTAATATTTATGATGGCTCTCGATTTACTGCTGATATGGCAATACACAATGTAATTGGAGATAGCTTTAGAGGAGCTACTTGGGTTTCTATCCACAATGGTGGAGGTGTAGGCTGGGGCGAAGTTATTAATGGTGGTTTCGGTATGGTTCTTGATGGTAGTAAAGATGCAGGAAGACGATTAAAGTCTATGCTTTTTTGGGATGTTAATAATGGTATTGCAAGAAGAAATTGGGCTAGAAACGAAGGAGCTACGTTTGCAATTAAAAGAGCTATGAAATCTGAACCTAAACTTCAAGTTACCATCCCTAATTTAGTAGACGAAAATCTACTTGAAAATTTATAACTAGCGCTATATGTTTTTACAAGCGCATAAAACTATTATTATGAAAGTATTAAAACTACTTATTGTATCAGTTGCTGTTTTATTAACATCATGCGCCTCTGTAAATGTTACCACTGATTATGATACGCAAATTACATTTGATAAATACAAATCATTTGCATTTTACAAACCGGGTATTGATAAAGTTGAAATTTCAGATTTAGATAAGAAACGAATTCTAAGAGCTATTGAAACAGAAATGTTAGCAAAAGGGTTTACAAAATCAGAATCTCCTGATTTACTTATAAACATTAATACCAAAACCGAACGTAACGTAAATGTTTCAAGCGCAAATTTTGGCTATGGATGGGGTCCTTGGTATGGAGGTTACAACCAACAAATATCAAGTTCTACAAATGGTGTTTTGTATATCGATTTAATTAACGCCAAAGACAAACAATTGGTTTGGCAAGGAAGAGGATCGGGTTATTTAACCCATAATGCAAAGAAAAAAGACGCTAGAACACAAGAGTTTGTGACACTAATTTTAGCAAAATATCCTCCAGGAGAAAAGAAGTAAAAAATAAGATTGAGTTAAAAAAGCCAAAACAATAAATTGTTTTGGCTTTTTTATGTTTTGTAACTGCTCTTCCGTTCAATAGCAACAAAAAACCGTTAATCATAATATCATTTTTAAAACTATAGACTTCAAATACATTTGACACTATAATTAGAAAAATAAAATGTAAAAATGAGCAAAAAGTTAATTACAATAACTAAAATCATACTTGGTATTTTATCGATTATTATACCATTTAAAATATTAGTTTATTTAGCACATAACTATTTTCAAATACACAACTATGACCAATTAAAATGGTTCATATTGTTAATTTGTTTTATAGGTTTTTGTATCTCAGGATTCATCAACAATAAAACCTCATTAAAACTTATTCCTATACTATATACATCACTTCTTTTATTTATACCTTTAAGGTCATTTTACTTTCCACTAATCTACTATTTATTTTTATTTGCCACAATTGGACTTTTATTAACACGTAGAGAAATTAGTCGTAAAATTAAAATAGCTTCATCAATATTAATAAGCTGTATTTTTATTTATTTTTTAATGTCTCAAGCTTTAATTATCAGATTAGGTGAAGAATATAGAATAGATCAATATGGAGATTTAATAAATGGTAAAACCATTTGGGATTTTACAGAAAAAAAAAGCATAAAATTACCTGAATCGGCTTTCATGAATACTAGTTTCAACTCATTTGATCTAAAATCTATTAAAAATAAAACAATATATATATCTTTTTGGGCAACATGGTGCGAACCTTGTCACTTGGAAAAACCAGCACTTGAAAAATTGAAAGCTTGTTTTGTGAATAATGATGATATTGTTTTTATTGATATTTCTCTAGATCTTGATAAAAATAAATGGAAAGAATATGTAAAAACAAATAAACCATCAGGAATACAGTTAATTTCAAAAGATGATGGAAAATCAAGAAACCTTTTTAATTTAAATGGCATCCCAGAACACGTTGTTATTAATCAAAATTGGGATTTTGAAAAATCTAGAAGTATTCGAAGAGCTTATAAACTGCTTTCTGACCCTAAATCTCTTAATGATTTTATTTATAGAAAATAATCGAAAATTAAACTTATCTTATTAATATTGAGTTACTACATTAAAATAATAATATTTGAAAAAACATAACTACATACAATGAAAAAATATTTAAAGCCTTTTTTTAAATTTATAATCATTCTATCAACAACTATAATATTAACCATTTCGTTTTCAGTTATTGGTTCCAGCTTCATAAAAAAAACATATACTTTATCAAACAATCAAATTAATGAAAACATAAGCAATCTTATAAAAAATTCTTGCAATTGTAAAACTGTTGAACATATGACAAAACTTTCTAAAAATAATGAGCTCAATTATATATATAAAAACATATACTTACTAAAAGGCTGTGATACTATTAATGAAAAAATAATCTCCAAAAAAATATTAATAGAATTGATAAAGAATAATAGCTGCATTGAATCAAGTATCGAAATAATTTTACACAATAAAAAAAACAACTTTAGTTCATTTAAAATTAATAATTGTAAAATCTTACCAAATGAATCATTCTAAAGAAATATTGTATTGGTCTGTACAAGTACTTTTTTGGTCCTTTTTAAATGCTCTTACTTTTATCGAATATTGGCAGGGAGGACCTAAATACAATAATCTATTTTGGCAAACATTAATCCATTTAAGTATTCACGCACTTATTGGAGTTTTTTGTTCTCATGGAATAAAAAAATACCTAATAAAAAAGAGCTTCCTAAATAACATTAAAGTTCTTAGTGTTTTTAAAAGCATTGGAATAATTATCTTTTATATTGTATTATTTTATAATTTGATAACACACCTACCTAAAATAGGTTATGCTTTAATTAAACTAATTTTTGACATAGGTAGTAACAATATGTATTCAGAAATTTATGAGCGTATTATTTTTAATAGGAATATCAATATATTACTAATTTGGATTACATGCTTTATTGCTTTAAAAATTATTATAGAAATCTTCCGGAATGGGCAAGAAAGGTTAGTTTTAAAAGCTAATTTAAAAGAGGCAAAACTTAATGCGCTTAGAGGTCAAATTAACCCACATTTTATTTTTAACAGTCTGAATAATATTCGTGGTTTAATGTTAGAAGATGTTTCTAAAGCAAGAGAAATGATTACTAGGTTATCTGATATGCTTCGCTATTCACTTAGTAAAAGTGAAGCAGACAAGATTGCTTTAAATGATGAGTTGGAAATGGTAGATAATTACTTAGCCATTTCAAAAATTCAAATGGAGGAACGTTTAAAGTTTGAAAAAAACATTTTATTGGACACTGACCATATTCTAATTCCACCCATGATAATACAAATGCTAGTTGAAAACGGAATGAAACATGGTATCACTCAGCTTAAAAAAGGAGGAATGATAAATTTAAATATTAAGAATGAACTGAACAATCTAATTATTGAAGTAATCAATTCAGGAAAATTAAAATTGAGGAGTGATTCCACAAAATTAGGTATACAAAACATTAAACAACGTTTATCTTTACAGTATAATAATAACGCTACTTTTAATTTAAAAGAAAAAAACAATTGTGTTATTGCAACCATTCAAATTCCATTATCATGACCATAACTGCAGTAATTGTTGAAGATTCTCGTTTGGCTAGAAACGAACTCAAAGAATTGATAAAAGAGTATCCGAACATAAATTTAGTAGGAGAGGCTGAAAATGTAGATGATGGTGTCATTTTAATTGAAAAAATTAAACCTGACTTACTTTTTTTAGACATTAATATGCCTGAGAAAGATGGTTTTCAACTACTTGAAGAATTAGATGAAGTACCAATAGTAATTTTCACGACTGCTTTTGACGAATATGCTATAAAATCATTTGAGTATAATGCTTTAGATTATTTAATGAAACCCATTAACTCAAGCCGATTCGATATTGCTATAGAAAAAATAAAAAGTAGAATTGACTCTAATATTAACAATCAAAAATGTGATAAAAAACTAAACTCGAATAGTCAAATTTTCATTAAGGATGGTGAACAGTGTTGGTTGGTAAAAATAGCTGACATATATCTTTTTGAAATTGTTGGTAATTATACAAGAGTCTATTTTAATCACAACAAACCGCTTCTTTATAAATCGTTGAATCAAATAGAAGAAAA
Source organism: uncultured Kordia sp. (assembly GCA_963932865.1). GTDB lineage: Bacteria > Bacteroidota > Bacteroidia > Flavobacteriales > Flavobacteriaceae. The sequence continues at coordinate 9,735 of CAWVSR010000039.1, forward strand.
ACTACCTAGTACTTCCTTTTTTAGAGCAAATAGACAACAAATTATAAATACAAGTCATATTGAAAATGTAATCCCTTGGTTTAGTGGAAAACTTAAATTAGAATTAACTAATAATAAAACAGTAGAAATTTCTAGAAGGCAAAGTCAAATTTTCAAAGAACTTTTAAGTATCTAAAAGTTCTTTACATAACAATATCATTTACCCAAACATAAGGCTCTGGAATATCAGTATCGTCAATTAACTGTCTTATATCAATTTCAATCCCTCTTGACATATCAGTTATAGGTACGTCATTTGGCCCACCTTCAAAAGGATTTTCAGTATGCTCTCCAATTAACTCCATCGTGTGAAAAACCCACGCAATTAACGCACTAAAAGGAACAGAGAACCAAACAAAATGTTTTGCCATAAATATTCTTACATGAAATAACATTGATGTTTGTAACTTATGGTGCATTAGTCCCTCCTTTATACTTCGACCTATTTCATCAAAACTCTCCATTATTCCAAATGGCAACAATAATATAAATACCCATACAAAAATGTAATTTAATGTTGCAAATTGACGAGGGTAAGGAAAGTTTTTTATTCGTTCACTTTTTCCTTGTAACGTATAAAGTTCAACTAATAGTTTGCTCATTTCCATATGCCTGAAATTCTCAATAAGCCCAGTTTGCATTAGTTCCTTTAACCTTTTAGATTGTAATCCTAATATTTGAGAAGCCTTGTTGCCTTTAGCTAAAACCTCAGCTAGCTCTGAATCAGACAAATAGGGTTTCAATGCTTCTTTTAAAGGCACATGCTCCTCAACAACACGATACTGTGAAGCTCTGAATTCTTTATTCGATTTTTTTGTTTTTAAGTGCATTTCCCAAGG
>CAWVSR010000040.1:0-10468 GCA_963932865.1 uncultured Kordia sp.
GCTTTGTTTTTGTTTGACTCTCAAAAACAGGCTCCATTACTTTTATTGCAACGGCAGAAATAATTGATTTACGAATATCTGAAGCTTCGTACGCTTTACCATAAAAGTCTCTAATTGTTTTGACAATAGATTCTCTAAACGCTGCTTGATGAGTACCACCTTGAGTGGTGTGTTGGCCATTTACAAAGGAATGATATTCTTCAGAATATTGAGTTTTACTATGTGTAATTGCAACTTCAATATCATTTCCTTTTAAATGAATTATTGGATATAACATATCCTCTTTACTGTTATTATCCTCTAACAAGTCTTTTAATCCGTTCTCTGAGAAATATTTTTCACCATTATAGATTATTGTCAAGCCAGGATTCAGATACACATAGTTTTTCAACATTTTTACTACGTATTCTGAACGATATTTATAATTTTTAAAAATTGTTGTATCAGGAATGAAAATAACTTTAGTTCCTTTTCTAGAAACAACATTTTCAACAGGAAAATCTTCTGTAATAACACCTTGAGAAAAATCTACAGCCTTTCGTTCATTGTCCCGGTTTGATTCTACTCTAAAATAACTAGACAAAGCATTTACAGCTTTTGTACCTACACCATTTAACCCTACAGACTTTTTAAAAGCTTTAGAATCATATTTCCCTCCAGTATTCATCTTAGAAACAACATCTACAACTTTTCCAAGCGGTATTCCTCTTCCATAATCTCTTACGGTAACTTTACCATCTTTAGTAGTAATTTCGATAGTTTTACCAGAACCCATTACAAATTCATCAATGGAATTGTCAAGAACTTCTTTAAGTAAAATATAAATACCATCATCAGGTGATGCTCCATCTCCAAGTTTACCAATATACATACCTGGACGCATACGTATATGCTCTTTCCAGTCTAATGAACGAATATTATCTTCAGTATATTTGGTTTCTTTTGACATTTAAGTTGATAGCTATTAGGATATATTGCTAATATAGCATAAAGTATAAAAAAATAAAAGGTGGTTTCAATAAAGTTAATAACAGAGTTTTAAGTATTAAAAAAACCTCATAAAACTTATTGTTTCATGAGGTTTTTATTTTGTTATGTCCCGACCTAAAATAGCGTTACAATAAAATATTATTTTATGAGCACAGATTAAACAAATTATGTAAAGCTATACATTAAACCTAAAGTGCATAATATCGCCGTCTTTAACTATGTATTCTTTCCCTTCTACACCTAATTTACCAGCTTCTTTAACTTTAGCTTCACTACCAAACTCTACAAAAGTGTCATATTGCATTACTTCAGCTCTAATAAAACCTTTTTCAAAATCTGTATGTATTACTCCTGCTGCTTGAGGAGCAGTAGCACCAACAAAAACAGTCCAAGCTCTTACTTCTTTTACACCTACTGTAAAATACGTTTGTAGATTTAATAAACTATATGCAGCCCTAATTAATCTTGAGGCTCCCGGCTCTTCTAAACCAATATCTTCTAAAAATATTTGTTGTTCATCATAATCCTCTAACTCAGCAATATCAGATTCTGTCGCAACTGCTAAAATAAGTACTTCTGCATTTTCTGATTTTACATTTTCTTTAACTAAATCTACATATTTATTCCCTTTTTTTGCAGAAGATTCGTCAACATTACAAACATATAAAACAGGCTTTGAAGTTAACATTTGAAACTCATCGACAAAAACTTTTTCTTTCTCATTAAATTCTAATGATCTTACAGAGTTTCCAGATTCTAATACTTCCTTAAGTTTAAATAATATGGCTTGCTCTAAAACAGCTTGTTTATCACCTGTTTTAGCTGCTCTATTTACTTTCTCTAATCTTTTTTCAACAGTTTCTAAATCTTTTAACTGTAATTCAAAATCAATAATTTCTTTATCTCTAATCGGGTCTATAGTTTCTTCTACATGAATAATGTTATCATTATCAAAACAACGCAAAACATGAATAATTGCATCACATTCTCTAATATTTGCTAAAAATTTATTCCCTAAACCTTCACCTTTACTTGCTCCTTTAACTAAACCTGCAATATCTACAATCTCTACAGTTGCAGGCATAACACGTTCAGGATTTACCATACTTTCCAATTTAGCTATCCTAGAATCAGGTACATTAACTACACCAATATTAGGTTCAATCGTACAAAAAGGAAAATTTGCGCTTTGTGCTTTTGCGTTAGACAAACAATTAAATAAGGTTGATTTACCTACATTTGGTAATCCTACAATTCCTGCTTTCATTATTATGATAGTGTTACAATTAAAATCTTAAAAATATTTATGAAAAATCAATTCACAAAACTACATTTTTTTATTGATTTATTAAGACACAAAGGAGAAGGAAATTATTTGAAATTTAATAATACGTGAATTAGACAAAAAATAAAAAAGCAACTAGTTTATAGTTGCTTTTTTATTTTTTGTATTATGTATTATGTTAATATTAGCCATTTGGATGCATAAATGCTTGTTTTTCTAATAAAACTTCATCTGTTTCAACATTATCATCATCAGGTACACAACAATCAACGGGACAAACAGCAGCACATTGTGGTTCTTCATGAAATCCTTTACATTCAGTACATTTATCAGGAGATATGTAATATACCTCGTCACTTATAGGCTCTTGCGCATCATCTGCATTAACTTTTTCACCGTTTTTAAGAACTAAATCTCCAGATAATGAAGTCCCATCAGAATATCGCCAATCATCAGAAGCTTCATAAATTGCTGTATTAGGGCATTCTGGCTCACAAGCTCCACAGTTAATACATTCATCTGTAATTATAATTGCCATAACTTATTATTTATCTTTTAATTAAATTACTTGTTTCCATATTTAACACAATGAGTATATTTGTGAATAATTCGGAAATAATTTATTATTACAAAAGTAAGTCCAAAAATATTTATATACCAAATAAATGAGCCAATTAAATACTAGAATATCTGCATTTTCACAATTAGGAACTTTTTTAAGCCAATTTACAACTAAAGGTATTAATAAATTAGATGGTATTCCGCATAATGATTTGTTTTTTGACGCTTTTAAAATGCAAGTTGAACGAGCACATCAATTTAATGGTTGGTTTACTATTGAAAATGTACTGTATGCTTGTGAGGGATGGCATAAATCTCTAACAGAAAAAAAATTAAAAAACTTTACTAATAACATAGATTTTAAAAATATTATTTCCAAAAACATTGCTGTTGTAATGGCTGGTAATATACCCTTAGTTGGTTTTCATGATTTTTTATCTGTTTTAATTTCAGGGCACTCGGCGATAGTAAAACAATCTTCAAACGATAAGCATTTACTGCCTATTTTAGCAAAATATTTAGAATATGTTTCTAATGATTTTAAAAATAAAATAAATTTCTGTGAAGGAAAACTTGAAGGTTTTGACGCTGTAATTGCCACTGGAAGTGATAATACTGCTCGCTATTTTGACCATTATTTTGGAAAATATCCATCAATAATTAGAAAAAGCAGAAATTCTGTAGCTGTGTTAACAGGTAATGAAACTCAAGAGGAGTTAAGTAATCTTTCAGATGATATTTTCACCTATTTTGGTTTAGGATGTAGAAGTATTTCAAAAATTTATATTCCAACCAATTATAATTTTGACTCTCTATTTAATGCGGTTTTCAAGCATAAGGATATCATTAATAATGCTAAATATGCAAACAACTATGATTACAACAAAGCTGTGTACTTAATGAGCCTTTTTGATTTGTTAGAAAACGGTTTTTTAATGTTGAAAGAAGATTCAAGCTACTCCTCTCCTATTTCATCTTTATTTTATGAAAAATATGAAGATTTAGAAAAATTAAAAAAACAGTTAATTACTGATAGTGATTTCATACAATGTATTGTTTCAAAAGGCTTTGTAGATGATGAAGTTGATTTTGGTGAAACACAAAAACCAAAACTTACAGATTTTGCAGACGGAATAAACACATTAGTATTCTTATCAAGTTTATAACTGACATTTTATCTCAATTAGTTCAAATGAAAAAACATAATTTTAGTGCAGGACCATGTATATTGCCCCAAGAAGTTTTACAAAAAGCAGCAGAAGCAGTATTAAATTTTGATGGTTTAGATTTGTCTTTAATAGAAATTTCCCATAGAAGTGAAAGTTTTGTTAAGGTAATTGAAAAAGCTAGAAAGTTAGCTTTAGAACTATTAAACCTTGAAAACAAAGGATATTCAGCTTTATTTTTACATGGTGGAGCAAGTACTGAGTTTTTACTAACTCCTTACAATTTAATGAAAAAAGTAAACGGTAAGGCTGCATATATGAATACGGGTACATGGTCAGATAAAGCCATTAAAGAAGCTAAACTTTTTGGAGAAGTTAATATTGTAGCATCTTCTAAAGACAAAAATTATTCATATATCCCTAAAAATATAAAGATTCCGAAAGATATAGACTATTTTCATTGTACTAGTAATAACACCATTTATGGTACTCAAATGAAAAGTTTTCCTAAACATGATGGTTTAACAGTTTGTGATATGAGTTCAGATATATTTTCACGCTGTTTAGATTTTACACAATTTGACGTTATTTACGCTGGTGCTCAAAAAAACATGGGCCCATCTGGAACAACTTTGGTAATTGTTAAAGACGAAATACTCGGAAAAACAGAACGAAAAATTCCTTCAATTTTAGACTATCAAGTACATATTTCAAAAGACAGTATGTTTAACACACCTGCTGTTTTTCCAATTTATGTTTCTATGCTAACTCTTCAATGGTTAAAAGATTTGGGGGGTATTGAAGCTATTGAAAAAATTAATAAAGAAAAAGCTGATTTATTGTATAACGAAATTGATAGAAACCCTTATTTTAAAGGACATACTGCTCCTGAAGATAGAAGCACCATGAATGCTACTTTCTCATTATTAGATGAAAATTATAAAGACACTTTTGATAAAATTTGGAAAAAACACGGTATCAATGGTTTAAACGGACATCGAAGTGTTGGAGGATATAGAGCATCTATGTATAACGCATTACCACTTGAAAGTGTACAAGTTTTAGTGAATGCAATGAAAGAATTAGAAAATACAATTTTAAAATAATACTAATTTTATGAAATTATTAATTAGCCATAAAATATCTCAAATTAATACAGATTTGTTGCAAAAAGCAGGTTATGAAATTACAACAATCACTGTAGTCCAAAACCAACTGATAAATTACATAAACGATAATGATTTTGAAGCTTTAATAACAGGTTCGAAAACTGCAATAGATAAATATTTTATAGATAACTGCTCAAAAATAAAAATTATTGGATGTGATTTTTCTTCTCTAAATCATGATGTCATTAAATATGCTAATTCACACAATATAAAATTAGTTAATATTTCAGAAGGTTATGCTGTTGCTGTTGCAGAGTTGGTATTTGCTCATTTGCTAGGTATGGTTCGTTTTCTACATCAAACAAATAGAGAAATGCCACTTGAAGGAGATAATAGATTCAATGAGTTTAAAACCCATTTTTCAAAAGGTTCAGAATTAAGAGGAAAAACAATTGGTATAATTGGCTTAGGTAAAACAGGAAAAGAAGTTGCAAAAATCGCAATTGGTTTAGGAATGAAAATTATTACTTCTTGTTCTAAATTAAAAAATGAAATTATTGAAATTTCCTTTTTTGATGGAAGAAAAATGAATTTTGATATTAAAACTCAACCATTGGAAGATTTATTAAAAAAATCTGATTTTATATCGATTCATACACCTTTTAATAATTCACCATTAATAAATACTGAAGAAATTAAATTAATGAAAACAGGTGTTGGAATAATAAATACTTCATTTGGTGGTGTTTTAGATGAAGTAGCTTTGATTGATGCCATAAATTCAAAAAAAGTAAAATATGCTGCATTAGATGTTTTTGAAAATGAACCAAAACCTGAGATTCCTATATTAATGAACCCTGAAGTTTCATTGAGCCCACATATTGGTGGAGCAACAATTGAATCTAAAATTAAATCCGAAGAAATACTAGTAAATAATTTTATTGAATATTATAAAATTAAAGAGTAATTCATCAAAAAACATTATATTTAATTTTAAACTAAACAATTTATAATTATGTCAGGAATATTAGATTTATTAAGCAGTGATTTAGGAAAAACAATCATAAAGGGTGTATCTCAACAATCAGGACAGTCATCTGATAAAACATCTTCCGTATTAACAATGGCTTTACCTGTTTTAATGGGAGCTATGAAAAGAAATGCAAATACATCTGAGGGAGCAGATGGATTAATGGGAGCTCTAGCAGGAAAACATGATGGATCAATTTTAGATAATCTAGACGGGTTGTTTGATGGAGGTGTAGACCAGAGTGTAATAGATGATGGTGGTGGTATTTTAAAACATGTTCTTGGTGGTTCTGAAAATAATGTTACCAATGCTTTATCACAAAAAACCGGTATTGATACCGATAATGTTATGAATATTCTTAAAGTAGCAGCACCTTTAGTAATGGGTTATTTAGGAAAACAGTCTAAAGAACAAAATATATCTGACAACAACGGAATGGGTGATTTGTTAGGTAATTTAATAGGTGGCGGATCATCTGCACCTAAGCAACAAAATATGATTGAATCATTATTAGATGGTAATGCTGACGGTTCTGTTTTAGATGATGTTGCAGGAATGTTACTAAACTCTGGAAAAACTAAGAAAGGTGGTATTGGAGGTTTATTAGGAGGATTATTTGGTAAGTAATTTTTCAATTTAAATACTAAAAAAGGCTAAAATTTATATTTAGCCTTTTTTTTTAGCATTTAAAGTAATTTGAAATTTAAATAATCGTTATTTTTGTAAAAAATTCTTTATGCAAAAGATAAAAGACAGTTGGGAAATTGAAAAAAACTGGCAATTAATTTATCCGATATTAGGAACATTAGCATTATTAATTTCCGGTTATGCTTTAGCTAAAATAATTATTTCCAATTTTTCTCAATCAAATACTATATTAATTGTTTTTCTTACATTTATTATTGCATATGGTATTTTAAATATTACACTTAAACTATTTAAAAAGTTAGCTACAAAATGGAACGTATCTTACCGATGGGAGTTAATTGCTATTTTTTTAGTTTTTGCTATTACTGGTTCAACGTCTGCTAAAATATCTGGACCAGTTATTGAATTTTTGAATCTTAAAAAATTTATTCCAAACTCTATTTTATATTGGATTATTAGAATACTTATTATTTTCCCTATATATCAATTGTTATTAGTTATTGTAGGATGGATTTTTGGACAGTTCAATTTTTTCTGGGAATTTGAAAAGAAAATGTTGTCAAGAATTGGATTTAAGAAGTTTTTTGAAAACTAATTATATTTAAACATTCAATTTTATAGTATACTATTTTTATTTTTTCTGTTTATAATAACGTAGTTATAAAACCATGTTAGTGTAAAAGTTGGAATAAAATCTAAACCAGGCATTAATTCTTCAAATAAATTTACCACACCAGCAATTTTACCCGTTATACCTTTATAAATGCTTGTCATTATAAAAGCAGACAAAGGTGCCCATATTACGTCACTAAACTCCCCAACAAGAGGTAAACTAAAAGATACCATCCCAATAATATCTAAAAGTATACTTAAAACTAATTTAATATATTTATTCATTTGACTATAAAGAATTTTAATTTATAAATTAATTCAATAAAGATAAAAATTATATCAATTAGAAATTATATTAATAAAATAATGTGAGATAAATTACAAACTTTAAAAATTATATATTTCAATTTTATCACATTCTTAAAAGTTCATTAAATAAATTAAAGATAGCGTTGTATATAATCATAAAAATATTAATTAATAGTATATTTGAATTTCATATTTTTTAGCTACAATAGCATTTTTATCTAATTATAAAAACTTACTACATGTCAGGAAAAGCAAAGATTATATATACTAAAACAGATGAAGCACCAGCTTTAGCAACGTATTCTTTTTTACCAATTGTAAAAGCATTTACAGCTTCATCAGGAGTAACAATTGAAACTAAAGACATCTCACTTGCTGGAAGAATTTTAGCAACTTTTTCAGATTTTTTAAACGATACTCAAAAAGTTCCTGATGCTTTAGCTGAATTAGGGGAACTTGCAAAAAAACCAGAGGCTAATATTATAAAATTACCTAATATATCTGCTTCAGTACCACAACTAAAATCAGCTATTAAAGAATTACAAGAACAAGGATATGCGATACCTTCATATCCAGATGAAATTAGTACTTCAGAAGATAAAGAAATTCAAACTCGATATAATAAAATTAAAGGATCAGCAGTAAATCCTGTTTTACGTGAAGGAAATTCTGATCGTAGAGCTCCAAAAGCTGTTAAAAATTATGCCCGTAAAAACCCACATTCAATGGGAGAATGGTCATCAAATTCAAATACTCATGTAGCAACTATGAGTGCTGGTGATTTTGCTCATAATGAAAAATCTACTACCATATCAAAAGCAAAAACTGTTAGAATTGAGTTTACAAAAAGTACTGGTGAAAAAACTATTCTAAAAGACAATTTAAATTTATTATCTGGAGAGATTATTGATGCTACAGTAATGAATAAAAAAGCATTGATTTCATTCTTAGAAGCTCAAATTAAAGATGCCAAAGATAATAATGTATTGTTCTCTTTACATATGAAAGCAACCATGATGAAGGTTTCTGATCCAATTATCTTTGGTCATGCAGTAAAAGTATATTTTAAAAATGTTTTTGAAAAGCATGAAGCAATTTTAGAGGAGTTAGGAGTTGATGTTAACAATGGATTGGGTAATTTATTAAATAAACTAAACACTTTACCAACAGATAAACGTCAAGAGATTGAAGCTGATATTCAAGACGCATATGCAAACGGACCAGCCATAGCAATGGTAGATTCTGATAAAGGAATTACAAATTTACATGTTCCTTCAGATGTTATTATTGATGCTTCTATGCCAGCAATGATTCGTACTTCTGGTCAAATGTGGAACTCAGATGGGCAGCAACAAGATACCAAAGCTGTAATTCCAGATAGTAGTTATGCTGGAATTTATTCTGCAACTATTGATTTTTGCAAAAAACATGGAGCTTTTGATCCTACCACAATGGGTACTGTACCAAATATTGGTTTAATGGCTCAAAAAGCTGAAGAATATGGTTCTCACGATAAAACATTTGAAATGAGTTCAAATGGAATTGTTCGTGTTATTGATGCAGATGACAATACTTTATTAGAACATCATGTAGAGGCGGGAGATATCTGGAGAATGTGCCAAGTTAAAGACGCTCCAATTCAAGATTGGGTAAAGTTAGCAGTTACTAGAGCTAAAGCTTCTGCTACTCCAGCAGTGTTTTGGTTAGATGAAAATAGAGCGCATGATAATGAATTAATTAAAAAAGTAAATACATACTTACCTAACCACGATACCGCTGGTTTAGATATCAGAATTTTATCTCCTATTGAAGCAACTCACTTTACTTTAGACAGAATAAAAAAAGGACAAGATACAATTTCAGTTACTGGAAATGTTTTAAGAGACTATTTAACAGACCTATTCCCTATTTTAGAATTAGGAACTTCTGCAAAAATGTTATCAATTGTCCCTTTAATGAATGGTGGTGGTTTGTTTGAAACTGGTGCAGGTGGTTCTGCCCCAAAGCATGTACAACAGTTTGAAAAAGAAAATCATTTACGTTGGGATTCTCTTGGAGAATTCTTAGCCTTAGCTGTTTCATTAGAACATTTTGGAAATGTAAATAATAATGCAAAAGCACTTGTTCTTGCAGCAACTTTAGATGATGCTACAGATAAGTTTTTGGATAATAAAAAATCTCCATCACGTAAAGTTCGAGAATTAGATAATAGAGGTTCACATTTCTATTTAGCCACTTATTGGGCAGAAGCTTTAGCAAAGCAAACAAAAGATGTTGATTTACAAAATTCATTTTCAAAATTAGCAGAAGCTTTAGTTGAAAATGAAGCAACAATACTTAATGAATTAAATACAATTCAAGGGAACCCTGTTGATCTTAAAGGTTATTATTCTCCTTCTGAAGAGATAGTTGCTTCCGCAATGAAACCTAGTAATACGCTAAATACAATTTTAGCTACCATTAGTTAACAATATATTTAATGTATTAAATCAAAAAGCTTCTGAATTATCAGAAGCTTTTTGATTTTAGTATCTTTACATTATGAAATTTACAAAAACAACTGAAAAAGATTCCAATTATAATAATTTAGAAAAAATGTCAGTTTCTGAAATATTAAAAAACATCAATAAAGAAGACAAAACAGTTCCTAATGCAATAGAAAAAGTTTTACCCCAAATAGAAGAGTTAATAGATAAAGTTGTTATAAAACTTAAAGACAATGGTAGGTTATTTTATATTGGTGCTGGAACAAGTGGTC
>CAWVSR010000041.1:0-10408 GCA_963932865.1 uncultured Kordia sp.
GCAGGTGTAATTCCAATAATTTTTTCATTTTTGAGTGCTAAATCTAGAATAGTTTCTCCAAAAACATCTTGGTATTTTGGTGGTTGAACTATTGTAGGTTTTGTTTTTAGTTCCCCTGTTGTTGCATCAAATTGTCCAGGGGCATGATAGGTAACTTGGTTTTTTTCTGCTTGTTTTAGACCTTTTCCTTTGGTTGTTATTACATGTAAAAATTTTGGCCCTTTAATTTCTTTTAACCTATTAAACTCTGATAATAAAGCATTAAAATCATGGCCGTCAATCGGACCTGAATATTCAAAATTTAAAGCTTCAAAAATATTATGTTGATGCTTTGCTTTGCCCTGTTTTATCCCTGTAAAATATTTTTTTAATGCCCCAACACTTGGGTCAATACCAATTGCATTATCATTAAGTATTACTAAAATATTAGCTTTAGATACTCCAGCATGATTTAGTGCTTCAAAAGCCATTCCGCTTGCAATAGAAGCATCTCCAATAACTGCAATATGTTGTTTTTCTGTTTCCCCTTTTAAATTGGATGCCATAGCCATACCTAAGGCTGCAGATATTGAGGTAGATGAGTGACCTACTCCAAAAGTATCATAGATACTTTCATTTCTATTAGGGAAGCCTGAAAGACCATTTAATTCTCTGTTGGTATGAAATTTATTTTTACGTTCAGTTAAAATTTTATGACCATAGGCTTGATGACCTACATCCCACACAATTAAATCGTTTGGTGTATCAAAAATATAGTGGAGAGCAATTGTTAATTCAATAACTCCTAAACTCGCCCCTAGATGGCCTTCTTTGGTCGCAACAATATTTATAATAAATTCTCGTAATTCTTTTGCGAGTTTAGGTAACTGATTTTTTTTAAGTTTCCTTAAATCTTCCGGATTGAATATATTATGAAGGATATTGTCTTGCATTAAACAAAAGTAGTATTTTTACACGTATGGAAGAATTGTTTTCAGATGAATACTTTATGAAAAAGGCACTTCAAGAAGCGGAACTTGCTTTTGAAAAAGGCGAAATCCCAGTTGGAGCAGTCATTGTTGCAAATAATACCATTATTGCTAGATCCCATAATTTAACGGAGTTATTGAACGATGTTACAGCTCATGCAGAAATGCAAGCAATTACTGCCGCAGCGAACTATTTAGGAGGAAAGTATTTAAAAAAATGCACACTATATGTTACATTGGAGCCTTGCCAAATGTGTGCAGGTGCTCTTTATTGGTCGCAGATAGATAAAGTAATTTTTGGTGCTAAAGACGATTCTAGAGGTTTTGAGTCTTTAGGAGTAAAACTACACCCAAAAACTGTTTGTAAAGGAGGTGTTCTAAAAGAGCAATGCAGCAATTTGATGAAGCGATTTTTTATTGAGAGAAGGAATTTAAATTAATAAGGGTATGCTAAGTTGTTTTTAAATTGAAACCTCATTTTATTAATTATTTTATTTGAAGACACTTCTTTAATTACGGAACTTCTTGCTTTAGTTTCCATTGGTAAAGGTAGTTTTAAATTTTCACAACATTTTTTATAGTAAATTCCTTTTTCTGGATGATTTGGATTTACAAGGTTAAAAATTTCATTAGAAACATCGCTCTTAAGTAGCTTTTTAATTGCAAAAATACAATCGTCTATATCTACTAGATTAACAAGATCATTTGGGTATTTTATTTCTTTTCCTGATAAATGATACGCAGGGTGGCGATTCTCTCCAATTAAACCACCCAAGCGTAAAATACATGTACTAAATTTTTTATTATTACTTAGTAGTTGTTCAGTTTCTAAGACTTGTATTGACGTTTCTGTTGTAGGATTTGTTGGTGTTTCTTCAGTAATGATACCGGATTTGTTTCCGTAAACAGATATTGAACTTGTGTAAATAACTCTTTTAATAGTACTATTTTCAATCTTACTAACTAATTGTGATAATTTTACTTTATGATTTTTTAGTCTAGGTGGTATTGTGATAATTAATACATTAACATTTAAAAAATCTTCTATATTATTAGTTAAATTTTCGATATCTATATTAAAACTAGAGATATCGTTATCAATTATATTTTTTTCTTTTTCTATTTTGGTTGAACTCCCATTGACTTTATAATCAGATGCTATTAATTCTTTTGCCAATGGTAAGCCTAGCCAACCACAGCCCAAAACGGATATTTTAGTCATTTAATTTCAAAGTGTTTTTTACAATAATTGCATCATTAGTAACAAATGGTTTCGGAATCATTTCTTCGGTTCTTTTTTTAACGTTTAAAGATTTATTTGTTAATAAATCATGTGAAACCTCAATTAACTCTATATGAGGAATACTGTCTTTATGAATATTAAACTCTAACTCTAAAGGAGTTTCATTAACTACATGGTATGTTGCAATTCTTGGGGTATCATTACTAAAAAATTTTGAATTAATATTTGTATTTATTTTTGTGCCGTTAATTTTAAAGTTCTTGTAATTGTTTTTTGTGTTTGAGTTTATCTCGATACTGCTTAATTGTCGGTTTGGGGTTATACATAATTGTATTTTCCTTAAATCATTAATTATCGTATCTATAGAAATTTTATGATCTGAAATTGGCAAACTAATTTTTTTTGCTTTTGAGGCATAATTAAATCCAGTTTGGTATTTACTACTAAAACTTATGATTGACTTATCTTGGATAGTGTCTTTAAAAAAAGTTTTATTCCAATCGTCAAGGATGTTATCATAACTCAACCAATAACTTTTTTCTGTGTCGTTATCTTGAAAATACACTAGACTATTTGGTTTAGGTTGTTTAGAACTAAAATTACTATTCAGATGTGCTATTACAAATACAACTATGGAAGCTATTAGTAAGATATGACCTAAGGATCTTTTTCTTCTTATAAACCCTAGTGTAGGTAATAGCATACCAAATAAAAGAACGATTAATATACAAGATGCTACAACAGTTTTAAGGCCTAATGCAATTGGTAGTTGTTGTATGAATGGTGCAATAATAAATATAGCGGGCAAACACAATAAAGTAGTAGCTAATATGCTAGGTTTTTCTTTTTTAAGAGATATAAAAAATAACCCTAATAGAAAAAATACTGGAATGATAAAGAAACTAGCTCCCTCTAATTCTTGAGATATGCCAAAATTAATTAATAACCAAAATGTAATTGGTGCAACTAATAGTTCTTTCGTGTTTGTTATAGTGTAAGCTTTTTTGTAAATATAAAACGTTATACTGAGTGATATTAAAACAAAAAACAAAATATATAAATGACCATTATATGGGAAACCTTGAAGGATTTCATTGTATTGTGGGTAAAGCTTTATAATTATTTTCCATCCAAAAAAACCAAAAAAACCATTGGTGATTAATGCAGATATGAAAGCTAAAAAACCTTTCCATATTTCTTTTCCTCTCAGTTTATAATTTCTTCTCGCATATATTAAAATACTTATAAATAAAACAGTAGCAATAATTACTAAAGATAAAACCCAGCTAAATGGATAAGAATGCATTCCTAGTGGTGAATTAAAATAAACATTATTTTCAGTACTAGTTAAGTTTGTAAGATCTGTATTTCCAAAGTAATCTAATAATGGTATTAAATAACTAGCTTGATGAGATAAAGTTTTATTGTCTAACCTTTCTGGAGTATCTAGAGCGCTATGGTAGTCATAATGATCATCGATAAAAGCAAAGTTAAAGCCTTGAATATTTGCTTCTTTTCTAAAAACAGTTAAATCCGTATCATTGGGTAGTTTTTTGTAAATGCTATACGCTAATGAATTTGCAACGGGATATTTAGGATTTGCTTTTATAAATTCATTCATTAAAGTTGCATTTCCGTCAGTAGTTTCTACTAATGTAAATGATGGACCACCACTACCTCTTGCTTCAAAATTTAAAATTAAGCCAATATCTTTTGTCCAAGGATGTTCTTTAACAAATAAACTAGCACCATTTAAACCTAGTTCTTCGCCATCAGTAATAAGTATAATAATATCATTTTTATGAGTTGTTCCTTTTTCGATAAAAGCTCTTAGCCCTTCAAGGATTGTTGCAACTCCACTTGCTGCATCACTTGCGCCTTTTGATGATTGTCCTTGACTATCATAATGAGTCATTAATACCAGTGCTTTTGTATTATTCGTACCTTTAATTCTTGAAACTATATTTTTAACTTTAGCAAAGGCGCCCCATTTGCTAAAGCTGTTTCCTTCTTGAGTTTGAACATCTAAACCTAGTTTTTCTAACTCTTTAATAATATATTCAGAAGTTCCTTCATGAGCTTTACTTCCAACAGCATGTGGCTCACTTCCAATTTTCTGAACATGTTTGAAAGCTTTCGAATTTGAAAATTCTGTATTAGAAGGGTTTTCAATAAAATTATCATTTGGCATTAAAGTTTTTAAACTTAAATATGCAGCAAGTGAAAATATAATAAGGGATATAATTTTTTTAAACATAATTTTAAAATTTGGGTATTATAAATCTATAAAATACTATTTTATTTTATTCGTTTCTTTTTACTATTGCATAATAATTGTTTTCTAAAGGCAGGTACCCTTGGTCATAAACGAAATAATATATAGTTCCTATTTTTGTTGTGTATGTAGAAGTAAAGTAGGAAAAATCAAATCCTTTTTCAATTAATTTACTTTTTGATGTTTTTGTTTTTCCTGTAGGGTTTAAATTCTCTAAAATCCTCCAGTTTTTACGTAACCTATTATTAATATTACGAATTAGATTTTTAGAATCTTTATTTACTTTATTATTGTATTCGTTTCTACAACTATCGTCACAGAATTTTTTGTCAGCTCTACCTTTTATAGGTTGTTTACATTCTAAACAGTACTTTTCCATATCTTATTTTTTATATCGATAATGGCCTATTATTTTGTAATCAAATAGTATGTCTTCAGCAACTTGACCACCACCTATATTATGAACAATTAGGTTTTTGTTGTTGTCAATTGTTTTTTTAGAGATTACAATTCCTATGTGAGTAATTCCGCCTCCAAGATTCCAACAAACTACATCTCCAGGTAAATAGTCCTTGCTGTTTTTAGTTATTATTTTTTCAGCTTGATGTCTTTTAAAAAACCTCATTAAATTGGGAACTCTTCGATGATCTATATTTTTGTCTGGGTTTTTTAATCCCCAATTTTTAGGGTATTTCTCAAAATTAAGCTTCATATCTTCATGAACCTCTTTTTGTAAATCAATTCCCATTTTTCGGTAGCTTCTAATTATTACATCTGTACAAACACCTTTATTTTTCGGGATATCTCCATTTGGATATTTTATTGAAAAATAACTAGGATCATAGATAATATTTTCGTCAATTATTTCTGTTGCACAATTACTTAATTGTTTAAAAAACTCTTGACTAAAAGTTACTTGAGTTATTAATAAAAATAGAAATATTACTGATTTATATTTTATTATTTTTTGATTTAGATGTGTCATTATTATCTGTCGTAGTATTTCAAATTCTAATATACAAAATATCCGTTTACAAATGACTACAAACATTTACAATCGACAGTAAGTAAGTAAAAACCGATTAAACATATGCTGTTTGTTGAACTTTGTGTTATCGATAATTTACAAACTCGATATGTATTAACTGTTTAACATTAAAAATTAAATTATGAGCACATTAAGAAACAAAGTACAGTTGATTGGCAATTTAGGAAATCAACCAGAAGTGATCACTTTAGATAGTGGTAAAAAATTAGCGAAATTTACAATGGCTACCAATGAAAGCTATAAAAACACGAAAGGAGAAAAAATTACTGAAACACAATGGCATAATATTATTGCTTGGGGAAATACAGCCAATATAATTGAGCAATATGTTAATAAGGGTGAGGAGCTGGCTATTGAAGGAAAATTAACATCAAGAAGTTATGATGATAAAGATGGTAATAAAAAATATATTACTGAAATTGTTGTAAATGAGGTGCTTATGTTTGGTGGAAATAGAAAGTAGATTTAAATAAAAAATGCGTTGATAAGTCAACGCATTTTTTATTTAAATTTTAAAATATTAGATTCTGTCTGGGTTGTATCCTAAAAAAGGAACTTCAGTTTCATGAAAAATAACACCATGATCTTCCAACTCCTTTAAAATAGGATTATAAACTTCCTTTGTAATAGGTAATTGTACACCCGGAGTTTTAATTTTGCCATTTAGAATTTGTAATGTAGCAATAGCGACTGGCAATCCGACAGTTTTTGACATTGCTGTAAAAGTTTGATCATCTCCTAAAATAACCATTTTAGAATCGATTTGTTTTTTCTGTCCATTAATTTCATAGCCAAACTTATGATACATAACAATCATGTCCTTATCTTCTTGCTGTAAAGTCCAGGTATCTAATAGTATTTTTTGAAGGATTTGAGCAGGAGTAGCGTTTTTTAATCCTACTTTTTTAGTAGCACTAAATAAATCTAATTCTAAATATTTGTCCCAAATAACATCATCTTGATCTATTTTTAAACTATGACGGAATTTTAATTCTACAGAATCTGTTGGACTATACGGTAAGAAAGAATTTACAAAATCTCTGTAGGTCATTTCTTCAGAATTTTCTATAGAATAAGAATCATCTGTCATACCTAGTGTTATGAAATTGTTCCAAGCTCGAGAATAACCAACCCTTCTAATTGTTCCTCTGTAAAGCGTATCAACGTCATCTAAACCATATACACTTCTATAGCTTAGTGAATCTCTATTAGCATATCCTTCAAATTTACCATATCCTTCAACTTCTAAAAATTCAGTTCTTCTAAATAATTTATTATACGGTATGTATTTGTATTGACCTTCTTGAATAAACATTGCTGTTCCGCCTTGACCTGCTAAAACAACATTTCTTGGATTCCATGTGAATTTATAATTCCATAGATTATTATCACTCTCTGGAGCAACTAACCCACCACAAAATGATTCAAATAACATTATTTTTCCTCCTTCATCATGAATTCTATCTATAATTTGCATAGCACTCATATGATCAATTCCAGGATCTAATCCAATTTCGTTCATGAATACTAACCCTTTCTCTTTAGCTTCATTATCCAAGGCCTTCATCTCTTCACTAATGTAAGAGGCTGTAACCATATGTTTACCGAAGGTAATGCAGTCCTTTGCAACATCTACATGAAAACGTGCAGGTAACATTGAAATAACAATATCAGCATTTTTAACAGCGTTTTTTCTTTCATCTTCATTGAAAATATCTAACAAAACAGCTGTTGCGTTTTTATGATTTTTTACATGTGTTTTTGCATTCTCTAAAGATAAATCTCCAATAGTAACATGTAAATTTTCTTTTTCAGATTTTCCTATTAAATAAGTGATTAAGTTTGAAGCTGATTTTCCGGCACCAATTACTAAAATTTTTCTCATTTTTGTATGATATTTATTAGCGAGTTGTGTTTTTTAACACAAATATATATATTAAGTGATATTTAAAACAATTTTATGAATAAAAGAATATTAATTTCAGCAGCTATCTTGGCAATTATAGCAATAGTTCTTGGTGCATTTGGGGCACACAAACTAAAGGAACTACTTCCAGCAGAAAGCTTAAGTTCCTTTGAAACAGGTGTTCGATATCAAATGTATCATGTTTTTTTACTCTTATTTCTTGCATTATTTTCAGAAATAAAAAACAATGCTAAAAAGATAATTTATAGGTTAACTATCCTTGGGACTCTGTTTTTTTCGGGGTCAATTTATTTACTTTCAACAAGTGTAATAACCTCTATTGATTTTTCATCCATTGGTTTTATTACACCAATTGGAGGAACATTACTTATTATAGCATGGTTTTTTTTATTAAGAAGTTTTATAAACTTAAAAGCAGATTAAGTATTTTTTAACAAAAAATGCATATTTTTGACTTTTATAACCAAAACGCAATACAACAATACTATTATTATGGCTGATAATGATACAAAAAAAATGATTTCATTAGAACAATACGGAATCAAGAATGCGACAATTAATTATAATTTATCTTCAGATGAATTACATGACATAACGATAAATAAAGGTCAAGGTGTTGAAGCAGCTTCTGGTGCTTTAGCAATAAATACAGGTGAATTTACGGGTAGATCTCCTAAAGATCGTTTTATAGTAAAGGATGCAAAAACTGCAGATGAAATCTGGTGGGGAGATATAAATATCCCTTTTGATGGTGATAAGTTTCAGAAATTATATGATAAAGTAGTAGACTACTTGTCAGAAAAAGAAGTTTTTGTTCGTGATAGTTATGCCTGTGCTGACGAAGACTACAAATTAAATATAAGAGTAATTAATGAGCGCCCGTGGTCAAACATGTTTGCTCATAATATGTTTTTAAGACCAACGGAAGCAGAATTACAAAACTTCAGTCCAGAATGGACGGTAGTAAACGCTCCTGGTTTTATGGCAGATCCAGCTGTTGATGGAACACGTCAACACAACTTTGCGATTTTAGATTTTACTCGTAAAATAGCTTTAATTGGTGGTACTGGATATACAGGAGAAATTAAAAAAGGAATTTTCTCTGCATTAAACTTTATCTTACCAGTAGAAAAAAATACGTTACCAATGCATTGTTCTGCAAATGTTGGTAAAAATGGTGAAACTGCTATCTTTTTTGGTTTGTCAGGAACAGGTAAAACAACTTTATCATGTGATCCAGAACGTAAGTTAATTGGTGATGATGAGCATGGATGGACTAACGAAAACACAGTATTCAACTTCGAAGGAGGTTGTTATGCTAAAGTAATAGATCTTTCTGCTGAAAAAGAACCAGAAATTTATAACGCCATTAAAAGAGGAGCAATTCTTGAAAACGTTATTTTAGATGATAAAGGTGCTGTAGATTTTGAAGATACTTCAATAACTCAAAACACACGTGTTAGTTACCCAATTTATCATATTGATAATATTCAAACACCTTCAATAGGAAAAAATCCTAAAAATATCTTTTTCTTAACAGCAGATGCTTTTGGTGTATTACCTCCAATATCTAAATTAACTCCTGGTCAAGCGGCTTATCACTTTATATCAGGTTATACTGCAAAAGTAGCAGGTACTGAGGCTGGAATTAATGAGCCATTACCAAGTTTTTCAGCTTGTTTTGGTGCGCCATTTATGCCTTTACATCCAACAAAATATGCTGAGATGTTAAGTGTGAAAATGCAAGAAGCAGATGTAAATGTTTGGTTAGTGAATACTGGTTGGACTGGTGGACCTTATGGAACAGGAAATAGAATGAAGTTAAGTTCTACTAGAGCTATGATAACTGCTGCTTTAAATAATGAATTAGATAATGTAGATTTTGTACAGCATCCAATCTTCGGATTGTCTATGCCAACAACTTGTCCTAATGTACCTACAGAAGTCTTAAATCCTAGAGGAACTTGGTCTGATACAACGGCGTATGATGCAAAAGCAAATGAATTAGCAGCGTCATTCAAAAAGAACTTTGCTCAGTTTGAAGAATTTGCAAGTGATGAAATAATGAAAGGTGGGCCTATCGTTTAATCGATCCGACTTTTTTCAAATACAAAACTCTCAAGGTGAAAACTTTGGGAGTTTTTTGCTTTTAAATTGATTATCTTCGTGAAAACTAAAATGATAAATAAATGAATATTAATAAAACAATTTGCGCAGTCATATTAGCATCCATTGCTATTGTTGGCTGTAAAGACAAGTCAGAATCTAAAGTAGAACCATTAGTGGTTGAAGCAAAAGGTATTGATGTTTCTTTAATGGATAAGTCAATTAGTCCAAAACAAGATTTCTTTAAATTTATAAATGGAACTTGGTTAAAAAATAACCCTATACCTGACGACAGAACTCGTTGGGGAAGTTTTGATGAGCTTAGAAAAATGACTGACGATGATATGTTAGCTATTTTGAAGAAAGCGATGAATGACACTGAATTAGATAAATTATCAGACCAGGGAAAAGCGGTATTGTTATACAAATCTATAATAGATTTAGATGCAAGAAATAAAGCAGGTATTACTCCAATTGAAAATGATTTAGCATTAATTAATGGTATTAATAACGCTACTGATTTACAAAATTTCATGATTGAAATGGAGCCAAAAGGAGGTCCAAGTCTATACGGTATTTACATCGGAGCAGACTCAAAAGATAGTAATAAAAATGTAGTTAACTTAGGAGCAGGGAGTTTAGGTTTGCCAGATAGAGACTATTATGTAAAAGATGATTCAGACTCTAAAGAAAAAAGAGAAAAATATGTTACTCATATTACTAGAATGTTACAATTTTTGGGAGATACGGAGGAGCAAGCCGCTAAGCAAGCTGAACAAGTTTTGGATTTTGAAACTAAATTAGCTGAACCAAGGTTAGATAAAGTAGAAAGAAGAGATGC
>CAWVSR010000042.1:0-10253 GCA_963932865.1 uncultured Kordia sp.
CTTTTTGAGGTTTTGGCTTCTCTTCTTTTTTATCTTTTCCAGGCTTCTCTTGTTGTTTTTCTTTCTTATCATCTTCTTTGCCCTTATCATCTTTCTTTTTATCCTTTTCTTTCTGATCGTCTTTTCCGTCCTGATCCTTTTTCTTATCTTCTTTTCCCTTGTCGTCTTTCTTGTCAGAATCTTTATCTTTTTTATTCTTGTCGTCTTTTTTGTCTTTATTATCTTTTTTGTCCTTGTTTTTATCTTTATCCTTTTCGTCTTGCTTGTCTTGCTCTTCTTTCTTCTTTTTAGCTAATGCTAAATTGTAACGAGACTCATTATCTTTTGGATTATTACGCAATGCATTTTTATAAGCTTCAATTGCATTATCATACTTTTTCTGTTGCATAAAACTATTCCCCATATTATGAAATGCCTTATGCTTTTCGGGTTTTGTTGTTGCTACCTTTTGAGCTTGATTATATCTTACTAGTGCTTCATTTGACTTTTTGTTTTTGAAATATGCATTCCCTAAATTAAATTTAGAAACAGCATTTGTTGGGTTTTCAGAAATTGCATTTCTATAAGCTGCTTCCGCATTTACAAAATCATTATTCTTTAATTCTTGATTTCCTTCATAAATATATTTTTGGTCTTGAGGTTTTAGTTCCTCTTGTGCAAAAACGGAAAAACCAATTAATATAAATATGTATACTAAATTTTTCATAAGTTATTTTTCATTAAAAAGATTCAACTCTTTGATCCATTTTGTTTTCTTTTCTGACACCAAAATATCAATACATAAAAACAACAATCCAAAACCTAAAAACCACTGAAACTGATGATCAAAATCGGTATATTGTTTTGTCTCAAACTCCTTTTTATCCATTGCTAATAGTCGTTTTTTAACCTCATCAACAACCTGCTGCGTATTAGATCCGTTTAAATAAAACCCATTTGTACTTGCCGCTATTTCTTTTAAAACAACTTCATTTAACTTGGTTATTACTGTTTCTCCGTTTTGATCCTTCTTATAACTTTCTATAATTCCATTACGTTTTATAGGTATTGGTCCTCCTTGAGATTTACCTACACCAATTGTGAAAATTATTATTCCTTTTTCAGATGCAATTCTAGCTGCTTCAACGGCATTGTCACTATGGTCTTCTCCATCAGAAATAATAATCAATATTCTATTGGTTTGCTCTTCATCATTAAAATAGGTGGTAGCCATTTCAATCGCATCTGAAATTGCAGTACCTTGAGAGGAAAGCATATCTGTATTCATGTTTTGTAAAAACATTTTAGCAGATGCATAATCTGTAGTTATTGGTAATTGTGGATATGCTTGACCAGCATATGCGATAATACCAATTCTATCACTCGCTAAATTATTGATTACTTGAGTGACCAATTGCTTTGATTTTTCAATTCTATTAGGCGCAATATCTTCTGCTAACATACTTTTAGAAACATCTACTGCAAATACAATATCTACCCCTTCTCGTTTTACCGTTTCTAATTTTGTTCCGAATTTAGGGTTAACCAATGCTATAGAAAAACACGCTATTGCTAAACACCACAACATTAATTTAAAATATAATTTAAAAATTGATTTCTCAGGAGATAAACGACTCAACAAACGATGGTCTGCAAATTGTTTTTGTTTCTTTTTTTTCCAAATAGAAAGCATCAGAAATGCAACCAATAATAATGGTATTGCAAATAAAACATAGAAATATATTTTTTCTTCTAATTCAAACATTTACTTTATTTTAAATAATTAGAGTCTTTAATTTGTAAACTATATAAAACTTCTAAATACAGTGAAACGCAACAGTAATTCTAATAAAAAGATTCCTAAACCTATCAAGGCAAAAAACCGAAACTTTTCATCATAGTTATAAAACTTAAATTCTTCTACTTCAGTTTTCTCTAACTTATTAATCTCGGCATAAATTTCTTGTAGCTTTTTATTATTTGTCGCTCTAAAGTATTCCCCTCCAGTAACTTTTGCTATTTCTTTTAAAAGTACCTCATCAATTTCAACCTTAACTCTATCAAACACAAAAGATCCGTTTGGTCTTAATCCAACAGGAGATAATGCTCTACCGTTTGTTCCCAACCCAATAGTGTATACTTTAATACCAAAATTTAGTGCTAATTCACTCGCTATTTTTGGATCTATTGTTCCTGAGTTATTTACACCATCTGTCAATAAAATAATAACTTTACTTTTTGCCTTACTATCTTTTAATCTGTTTACTGATGTGGCCAACCCCATACCAATTGCTGTACCTCCAGAAACTCTACTATCATATTTTACTTCCTTCAATGAACCTAACACAATACTTTTATCACTCGTAATTGGAGTTTTAGTATAACTTTCTCCTGCATATAAAACCAACCCTATTCTATCACTTGGACGACCTTTAATAAACTTTGAAGCAACATCTTTCAAGGCATCTAACCTATTTGGTTTTAAATCCTTTGCCAACATACTTGCCGATATATCAATAGCCATTACAATATCAATTCCTTTATTTGTTTTTGTTCTAGATGACACATCAACAGTTCTAGGTCTAGCTAAAGCTACAATTACAGCTGAAATAGTTACCAGTCTTAAAAACAATAACAAAGGTTTAAGTTTAGAAAGTATAGTATTATCTTGAAAACCTTTTAAACTGCTCATGTGCAAAGTTGCTACTTGCTTTTTTCGTTTAAAAAAGTACCATAAAATAACTAATGGTAAAAGTATAAATAACCAAAAGTATTCCGGATTTACATATTCATAGTTCCAAAACATTATTCTTCAGTTTTTTTAAGTTCAGCAGAATCCAATACTTTCTTAACAATTTCTTCAGCATAATTATCTCCTTGCTGATAAAACACTATTATTTGTTGTAATGAGTTTTCTTGTTGAAAAGTTATAATTTCGTAGTTCGAAACAACAGTTCTACTTGTTAACGGATTTTCTACATTTAATGATCCAAAAGCCTTCATCCCAGTTAATCCATTTCCTGAATACTCCTCTTGCTTAACAATTAAATTCGTTGCTCCATCTTGAGTTAATCGTTGTAAGGTCATTTCATTAACTTGTTCTAAATCTATATTCTTCGCCTCCGTGTCGTCTCCCTCCTCAGAGTCTGAACTCATAGACGCTTGAGCTGATTCTGGAATTTGTGTTGTATTTAATATTAAAGCAAAATTACTGGTCATACTACCATATGCAAAACTTTGCGTATTCATTGCTTCTAACTGTTCGTTAGAAATACGTTTTAATACAATTGGAGTAGTAATAACAATTGCAGGATCTCCGTAAGCACTTCGAATCCATTTCCCTTCCAGTAATTCTTTAGTAGGATGACCAAAAACTTCATCTTTCAATTCAGAAAAGCCATATTTTATTCCTAATCCCATTACTGCTAACAAAATTATACTTACTCCAGTAATAGATGCATATATAATTTTCTTTTGTTTCTTTTTTCTGAGTTGTTCTAGTCTATATTCTTCATTTAATAACAACTCCTCTTCTGTTGGTTCTGGTATTGCTTGTTTTGTTTCACGAAGCATATTCTCAATAGTATCTCTATCAACTTTTGCTGTACCTTCGTCTGGTTGAGATTTTGCAAATTTCACTAAGTCAGACGTCTGTAAAACTTTATTAAGTTTTACAATTGCTTCTTTAGATATTGGTAATTTTCCTGAATCTCTAAGCAGTTCTAATTGTGTTATTAATTCCTCAGACGTACTCTCTAATGCATTGTCATAAACCTTTTCGTCTAAATATTTTTTTAACACCTCTGTTAACTCAGAATAATATTTTTTATATTCATTTGAGGCTAAAAGTCCTTCACTATCAAGTTTTGTTAAGTTTTGTAATGCTTCTTCAAAAGGTGGTAATTTATTTTCAGATTCTCTCTCTGCTTTTGTTTTCCTGAAGAATACCAAATAAATTACTGCTCCTAAAAACATTAATCCAACTAAAACATATACAATCCAAATAGGAAATCCTTCTGATGGTTTTTCTACTTCAATTACAGGTTTTATACCAAATAGTTTTTGCTTTGTAGTATCTACAGCCACATCTCTAACCTCAACCAATATAGAATCCGAAAGAAATGTTTTACTATTAATTATAATTTTTTGCTGCGGAATAGTATAATGCCCTGAATCAAATTGTGTAAGTCCGTATTCCTTATTTAGAATATATTTCTGTTTGTTTTTAAGTGTATCTATTTTGTAAGAAGCTATTACTTCTAACAAACCGACCGACTTTGTTTCTGGAAAAACAACTAAATCTGTAGCTTCAACTTCTACTGATAATTTTAATTTAATTTCTTCTCCAATTTGAATTGAAGTCGAGTCAATAGCTGACTTTATTTGCTGACCAAAAGAAGAATTAAAAAATACAATAAAGAACATCATGAAAAACACAACGAAATGTTGTTGTTTTTCTATCCTCAAGTTTGCCATCTTTGTTGTGGTATTCATTGATTAAAATTATTTTTTTATCCTCTGTTTTTAAAATATCCTAACAATTTTTTTGCATAATCCTCATCAACTCTTGCGCTCAGTGCTCCTGAACCACTTTTCTTAAAAGAATCTTCAAAATATGCTGCTTTATGTTTATAAAACTCTGCATAATTATTTCTTACTTTTTTAGATGCTGTATTTATAATCTGTACTCTTCCCGTTTCCTCGTCTTTCATTTGTACTAAACCAAGATTAGGAATTGTTTCCTCTTGCTTGTCATAAATTCTGATTCCGGTAACATCGTGTTTTCTTCCAACAATTTTTAGTGTTTGGTCATAATCTTCTGCAACAAAATCAGAAAGTACAAATGTGATCGCTTTCTTTTTCATTACTCTTGATAAGAATTTAAAGGCTGCACCAATATCTGTTTGTTTACTTTTTGGCTTAAACTCTATCAATTCTCTAATGATTCGTAATACATGAGAACGTCCTTTCTTTGGCGGTATATACAACTCTATTTCATCAGAGAATAAAATTAGTCCAATCTTGTCATTATTCTGCATTGCTGAAAAAGCTAATGTTGCAGATATTTCTGTAGCCATTTCATCCTTGAACTGATTTTGAGTTCCAAAAAATTTAGAGCCCGAAACATCTACCATTAACATCATGGTTAATTCTCGCTCTTCCTCAAAAACTTTTATATAAGGCTCATTACAGCGCGCAGTAACATTCCAATCAATTGCGCGAACATCATCTCCATACTGGTATTGTCGTACTTCGGAAAAAGTCATTCCACGCCCTTTAAATGTAGAATGGTATTCTCCTCCAAAAACGTGATCACTCAGCCTTCTGGTTTTGATTTCTATTTTCCGAACCTTTTTAAGTAACTCTTTTGTATCCATTTAAAAAATTGATTAATTAAAAGCATCGATTTTAAAAGTCTAAAATCGTTTTCTAAAAAGTAATCTTTAAGGCACTTCTATTTGATTTACAATTTTTGTTATAATTTGTTCAGAAGTAATATTTTCTGCTTCAGCTTCATAAGTAATACCAATTCTATGACGCAATACATCTGTAACAACTGCACGAACATCTTCTGGTATTACATATCCTCTACGTTTAATAAATGCATAGCATTTTGCTGCCATAGCTAAATTAATACTTCCACGAGGAGAGGCTCCAAAATTCATTAAAGGTTTTAAATCTGCTAAACCATATTTTTCTGGATATCGAGTTGCGAAAATTATATCTAAAATATATTTTTCAATTTTCTCATCCATATATACTTCACGAACTGCTATTTGAGCTTTTTTAATTTGATCTACAGAAACAACTTCACGTACTTGCTCATAACTCCCCTTAAGATTATCACGCATAATTTGTTGTTCATCCTCTAATTTTGGATAATCAATTACAACTTTAAGCATAAACCTGTCCATTTGAGCTTCTGGCAAAGGATAAGTTCCTTCTTGCTCTACAGGGTTTTGTGTTGCCATTACTAAAAATGGCTTATCTAAAGTAAATGTTGTATCTCCAATAGTTACTTGTTTTTCCTGCATTGCTTCTAATAAAGCCGATTGTACTTTAGCTGGAGCACGATTAATTTCATCTGCTAATACAAAATTAGCAAAGACAGGACCTTTTTTTATTGTAAAATCGTTTTCTTTAATATTGTATATCATGGTACCAACAACATCTGCAGGTAGCAAATCTGGTGTAAATTGTATTCTACTAAAACTTCCTTTTACCGCTTTAGACAAGGTGTTTATAGCAAGTGTTTTTGCCAAACCAGGAACCCCTTCTAATAATATATGTCCTTGACCTAAAAGACCAATTAACAGTCGTTCTATCATGTACTTTTGACCAACGATAACTTTACCCATTTCCATTACAAGTAAATCTACAAATGCACTCTCTTTTTCTATTTTTTCATTAATCGATTTGATATCGATTGTCGCAGTTTGTCCTTCCATTTATCTAAAAATTTAATCGTGTGAAAATACTAATCGTTATTGAATAGTGCAAATTCAATATTTTACTTTAATATCCTTGTTAAAATTTGGTTAAAAATCAATAACTTTAAGAAAAATAGGCATTAAATTAACATCGAGTCTAAAAGATAACTCCTAAATTGAATGATTAACAAACGTCTTCTCATAAAACGACTCTTAACTTATAATGATGAGAATAGTTTTTATGACAAAAAACGTCAGTTAAACCTTCATTCAAAAGAAGGAAAAGGTAAGTTTTTAAAACATCTTTGCGCACTAACAAACGCAAATCCCAACAACAATTCTTACATTGTTGTTGGAGTAGAGGATGAAAATAATATAATCAAAGGAGTTGATTTTTTTGATGATAGCAAAATACAAAACTTAGTTAATGCATATCTGCATAATCCACCTTCAATATTATATGAGAACATTCCATTCCCAAAACTTCCTAAAAATAAAGTCATAGGATTAGTTACAATTAAAAACAAAGAAAGACCTGGTGTCTCATTTTTCAAAAAAACCATTTATAAATATTATAAAAACTTTACATACAAGAGAATCGGAAGTAATTCCGCTCAAATGATTACTGATTTTAAATTAAAAGACACAAACTCAAAAATAGTTTTTGAAATTGAGAAAAGTGCAAGAAATAATATTAAACATACCTTAGATGCTGTTACAAGTTTTATGAAAAATCATAAAAATAGAAATTCAGAATATCTTGTTTTTAAAGAACAGTTTGTAGTTTGTTGGTCAGGAAGAGAAAAAATTATCCATAAGCAAAAATACTACTCTAGAGTTTCTATTGAGATGATTACAGAACAAGTAAAGTTATTTTATTCTACACTTGACGAAGTAGATATTCATTATAATGAAAATTCTTTTATTATTACTGAATACATTACACTCGGGATCTATAATAATTTTAAAAGATTTCCTCTTGAAAAAAAAATTATTCACTTTTATAATAATGGGAACTATAAAATTGCTTCAGAACTTATATTCAAGCCACCTTTATTCGACAAGAAAGCACTATTTCATGTATATAATTCTAATTCAATATTAATCGATAAGATAAAAAGAAATAGCCCATTAAATGAACAAGAAAAAACTGATATCTCAAAGCTACCCGAAACATCATTAATTTTAACGCTAAACGGATTTAATGATGTCTATAAAGAACTAATGGGTCTTAAAGAGTTTTTTAAAAATAGTTCTGAAAAACTTTATCAAGAGTACAAAGAAGCCTTGAGGATTTTACGCAAAATAAAATACCAATAAAAAAGCTCTGCTTTAACAGAGCTTTTTTATTGGTATTTTATTTTAATTAGTCAAGGTAATATACATACCCGAAATTAAACCAAGCATTCCAATCATTAAACTTATCTGAAGGAGCATTATGATCTAAACCGTCTGCCATGTCAGTAAAGTAATATTGCCATCTTAAATCAATCATTAAATCTGACAATGGTGTTAATTTATACCGTGTACCAATACTCCAAACAATTGACCATGATGAAAAACCTTCATTTGTTGAAGATTCATCTAAAAAAATTGCATTATTAGCCATTCCAGGAACTCCTCCTATAGAAACATTTGGGTCAATATTAGATGTTTGTTCAAATTCAAGTTGAGTAATCTGACTATTATCTTGTGCAGATTTGGGAGAGAAAGTATTAAAGTGTGCACCCAGACTAAAGAATGGAGCAAAGGAATACCCTCCCGCTGCGAAATCACGAATACTATACGGGAAAAATTCAATCTGAGATCCTAAATCAAATACATTTGCCTCGGCAGACATCCCTCTTAACCTTCTAGCAATCGAGGAATTCTTTTCAGGCGCTACCCATTCCCCTAAGTTCTCTAAATATGTTTTATTGTATGAAATTTCGTTTCTTAATTTAAAATGATCATTAAAAAAAGTATCTTTTGTATAACAATTACAATCTGCTCTATAAGCAAAATTTATATAATGAATAATTCCTACTCCAAAACCAGTATTACCTGAATTTGTTTCAAAATCGCTTCTTACTCCATAATCAGACTGAAAAGCTACTGGTCCCATAATAGCTCCTATTTCATGTGAAAATCCTAATTGAGCTTTCAAGGTTTGGGTTGAAAAAAAAACTAAGACGAACAATAAAAAAATTTTCTTACTCATCATTTTTACCATATTCGTTAAAAAACAAATATATAAAAAGAGTCCAAACAAAAAAATTAAATGATACTATGTTTAAAAAAAGAAGTAATTATTATCTATTTATATTTATCATAAGTATGAATATCTGTATATTTGCGAGAATTTAAATCTTTTTATTTCAAGAATTAATCATACCATAATGAAAGATAGTATCAAAAATTTTATCAACATTGTTGAAAAAAGAAATCCGAACGAACCAGAATTTTTACAAGCTGTAACAGAAGTTGCAGAAACAGTTATACCTTTTATTGAAAAAAACCCTCAATATGATCAAGGTAAGTTATTAGAAAGAATGACTGAGCCTGAAAGAGTATTATTATTCCGTGTTCCATGGGTAGACGATAGTGGAGAAGTACAAATAAATAAAGGATACAGAATTGAAATGAATTCAGCAATTGGACCTTATAAAGGAGGACTACGTTTTCATCCATCTGTAAATTTGAGTATTTTAAAATTTTTAGCATTTGAGCAAGTATTCAAAAATAGCTTGACAACATTACCTATGGGTGGTGGAAAAGGTGGAGCTGATTTTAACCCTAAGGGAAAATCTGATGCTGAAGTAATGCGTTTTTGCCAAAGCTTCATGACAGAACTTTCAAGACATATTGGACCTAATACTGATGTTCCTGCCGGAGATATTGGAGTTGGCGGAAGAGAAATTGGATATATGTTTGGGCAATACAAAAGATTACGTAATGAATTTACAGGAGTATTGACTGGAAAAGGAATGTCTTTTGGAGGTTCTTTAATTCGTCCAGAAGCTACTGGATACGGTGATGTTTATTTCGCTCAAAGTATGCTAGCTACAAAAGGTGATTCTTTTGAAGGAAAAACTGTAACTATTTCAGGAGCTGGAAATGTAGCGCAATATGCTACTGAAAAGGTTACTGAATTAGGTGGTAAAGTTGTTACTTTATCTGATTCTTCTGGTTATATATATGATGTTGACGGTATTGACGCTGAGAAATTAGCGTTTGTAATGGAATTAAAAAATGTAAAACGCGGAAGAATTAGCGAATATGTTAATCAATATCCAAATGCAAAGTTTTTCAAAGGAGAACGTCCTTGGTCTGTAAAATGTGATGTTGCGTTACCATGCGCTACGCAAAACGAACTAAACGGAGAGGAAGCAAAAGTTTTAGTTTCAAACGGATGTATTTGTGTTGCTGAAGGAGCAAACATGCCTACAACTCCAGAAGCAATTGAAGTATTACAAAAAGCGAAAGTATTATTTGCACCAGGTAAAGCAAGTAATGCTGGAGGTGTTGCTACATCAGGATTAGAAATGTCTCAAAACTCTTTACGCTTTAATTGGACAAGAGAAGAGGTAGATGCTAAATTAAAAAACATCATGAAAGACATACACGAATCTTGTGTTACTTACGGTACTCAAGAAGACGGATATATTGATTATGTAAAAGGAGCAAACGTTGCTGGATTTGTTAAAGTTGCTGAAGCAATGATGGCCCAGGGAATTGTTTAATTTTCTAAATCTGTTCATAAAAAAAAGCCTTCTTCAAAGAAGGCTTTTTTTTATGAACAGATTTAGAATTTAGTTTTACTTCTATTTAAATTGAATATCTTTGAATAATTGTATTTATATA
>CAWVSR010000043.1:0-10115 GCA_963932865.1 uncultured Kordia sp.
CTGTATTTTTCGGTTCTGCATTAAATAATTTTGGAGTACGTGAGTTACTAGATTGTTTTGTTGATATTGCCCCAGAGCCAAGACCAAAAACATCTGACACACGAGAAGTAAAACCCGATGAAAAAAAATTTACTGGCTTTGTGTTTAAAATTCATGCAAACATGGACCCTAAACACAGAGATAGGCTTGCTTTTATAAAAATCGTTTCTGGTTTGTTTAAGAGAAATACGCAATACCTACATGTAAGAAATAATAAAAAAGTTAAATTCTCAAGCCCTAATGCATTTTTTGCCGATAAGAAAGAAATTGTAGATACTTCATACCCTGGAGATATTGTTGGAGTTCATGATACTGGAAATTTTAAAATAGGAGACACACTTACTGAAGGTGAAATAATGAATTACAAAGGAGTACCTAGTTTTTCACCAGAACATTTTAGATATATTAATAATGCAGACCCTTTAAAATCAAAACAACTTTACAAAGGTATTGACCAGTTGATGGATGAAGGAGTAGCACAACTATTTACACTAGAGTTAAATGGCCGTAAAATTATAGGAACTGTTGGAGCGCTACAATATGAAGTTATACAGTACCGTTTAGAACATGAATATGGCGCGAAATGTACTTATGAAAATTTAAATGTACACAAAGCTTGTTGGGTTGAAGCTGAAGATGAGAATAATAATGAATATAAAGAGTTTAAGCGAGTAAAACAGAAATTTCTTGCTAAAGACAAATCAGGTCAACTTGTGTTTTTAGCAGATTCTATGTTCTCATTACAAATGACTCAACAAAAATACCCTAGTGTAAAACTACATTTTACTAGTGAATTTTAAAATTCATTCATAAAATACTCATTAAGCTAGAGTTCTTAAAAGGTGAATTAATCTATAGGCAAAACATATATAGATTAATACTTGCTATTTTTTAGAGTATCTTTATTATATATTTAGTTAAAAACACATATGCAGTTTAAAGACTTAAAATTAAACAAACCCATCTTAAAGGCTATTTCAGAACAAAAATATGAAGTACCTACCCCTATTCAGGAATACACTATTCCTTTAATACTTGAAAGAAAAGACGTTATTGCATCTGCTCAAACTGGAACCGGTAAAACTGGAGCGTTTGCTCTACCTATTTTACAACTTCTTTATGATAAACAAAATGAAGGTAAATCTGGTAAAAAAATAAGAGCATTAGTAGTAAGTCCTACTAGAGAACTTGCTATACAAATTAATGATAATTTTAACAAGTACAGTAAATATACCAATCTTAAATCTGCAGTTGTTTTTGGAGGCGCCTCAATAGACCCTCAAAAAGAAATTCTTAAAAAAGGAATTGATATATTAATTGCTACTCCAGGTAGACTTCTTGATTTGCATAAACAGGATTTAGTAAATCTAAGCTTTATAGAAACTTTGGTTTTAGATGAAGCAGATTTAATGCTCGATATGGGCTTTATTGATGATGTTAAAAAAATTGAACGTCTTTGTCCAAACCAAAAACAAATATTACTGTTTTCAGCTACAATGCCACATAAAGTTGTAGACTTAGCTAACTCATTACTTACTGAACCTGAAAAAGTTGAAATATCTCCAACCTCATCTACCTCAAAATCAGTAAACCAAGTATTATATTATACTCCTAAACCTCAGAAAATCGAATTGTGTTTACATCTTTTAAGAAACACAATAAAAGGAAATATTCTAATTTTTAGAAGAACAAAACATGGTGTGGATAAATTAGAGAAATCTCTAATTAAAAATGGCTATGAAGTGTCTGCTATTCACGGAGATAAATCACAGAGTGAACGTCAAGAAGCTTTAAACAACTTTAAAAAAGGAGTTGTTTCAATTCTAATTGCTACAGATGTTGCTTCTAGAGGTATTGATATTAAAGAACTTGATGCTGTTATAAATTTCGACATCCCTAATATTCCTGAAACTTATGTTCACAGAATTGGAAGAACAGGTAGAGCAGGGAATAAAGGAACTTCATATTCATTATGTTCTGCAGATGAAAAAGTTTACATTACAACTATTCAAAAACTAATTAATAAATTTATTCCTGTAGAAGAAGAACACCCTTACCCTTTAGATCCTAAAGCAAAACCCCAAGTTCACAAAAAAGCAGGTAGTAAACATAAAAAAGGAAGAAAATCAGAAGGTTCTAAAAAGAAAAAGAAACGTTGGTATTAACACATCTTTTAAATAGATAATATGCTTGAAAAAAACAGACTACTAGAAATAGCAAAACTATTTTTTAAACTTGGCTGTATTTCATTTGGTGGGCCTGCTGCACATATTGCCATGATGGAAGACGAAGTGGTCAAAAAAAGAAATTGGTTTACACAAGAACACTTTTTAGACCTTATTGGAGCTACCAACTTAATTCCGGGACCAAACTCTACAGAAATGACCATGCACTGTGGTTATGAACAAGGAGGATGGAAAGGATTGTTTATTGCTGGGATATGTTTTATCACACCCGCAATATTAATCACCATGTTCTTTGCTTGGCTTTATGAAACCTACGGACAACTTCCCAATGTAACACCATTTATTTACGGAATAAAACCAGCTGTTATTGCGTTAATTGCGATGGCAGGATATAAACTTGGTAAAAAAGCAGTTAAAAATACTGAACTGGCATTTTTAGGAATACTAACAATAACAGCTTGTTTTTTGGGTATGAATGAAATTAGCGCTCTTTTTTGTACTGGAATATTAGGTGTGTTAATTTATTATATTAAAAACAAGAAAACAAAATTCAACTCATTTACTACAACACCTTTTTTACTATTTACCAATATTGTAAAGGTTGGGAGTTTTAAAATATTATCTGTGTTTTTTAAAGTTGGAGCTATATTGTACGGAAGCGGATATGTATTATTTGCCTTTTTAGACTCCG
This sequence comes from uncultured Kordia sp., assembly GCA_963932865.1. GTDB lineage: Bacteria > Bacteroidota > Bacteroidia > Flavobacteriales > Flavobacteriaceae. Next base: position 2,917 of record CAWVSR010000043.1, read on the forward strand.
AATTAGTTTCAAAAGGACTATTAACAAAGCAAGAATTAATTGATGCTATTGCCGTAGGACAATTCACCCCAGGACCTGTACTTTCAACCGCTACATTTATAGGGTGGCAAATGAATGGTGTTTCAGGAGCTATAGCTGCGACACTTGGTATTTTCCTACCATCTTTCTTATTTGTTTTATTACTAAACCCATTAATTCCAAGAATGAGAAAATCTAAAGTTGTTAGTGCTTTTTTAGACGCTGTAAACGTTGCAGCAGTTGCATTGATAATTGCGGTATGCTTCAATATGAGTAAAGACACTTTGACCGACTGGAGAACAATTTTGATTGCAATAATTAGCTGTGTTGTTGTATTCTATTTCAAAAAAATAAATAGCGCTTTTATTGTTCTTGGCGGAGCTATAGGTGGCTATTTACTTACTTTTTTTTAATAAATACAGGCTAAAGTTATATCTCTCAAAAATTAAAATATTTTATAATTCACTGACTATGCTCATAAGCTGTTAAAAAACTTAGATAGTTATTATTCGGAATTTATTCGATAAATTAGACATTGAAACAACTAACTAAACACTTACAATAATATCGTAACCAATTAGCATAAACAGGAAAAAGTTTATAACACGAATATTTTTTGGGAACCCTAGTAACTGGATTCTTAATAAAACTCTAAAAGAACAATCAAAATTCAAATATTTTTCCGATAAACTGAGCTGTAAAAAACAACACAAGGCATATTCTTTTAGACGATTGAACAACTATATTTCTAACTAGTCACCCCTTTAGCTAGCAAATTAATTAGTATTATACTATATAATCAGGAGAATTGACAAATATCCTGACGTTTAAATTAAAAATTTATTATATTTAAAATACTATTATTAGTACGCTTAACATCACTAACAAGAATCTAACATTTTCTATGAAAAAAGAATGTTGTAATATAAATGAAGTCGTTCAAGAGTTTTACAACTATCTAAAATCTTATATTTTAGGAAAGGTAAAAGATAAAACATTAGCCGAAGACATAGTTCAAGAGGTAATGATGAAACTTGTTTTATCGCATCAAAATAAAAAAGAAATAAAAAATATCAAGGCGTGGCTTTTTCAAGTAAGTAGAAATACAATTTATGACTACTACAAAAAGCATAATTTAGAATACAATCTTGATAAAGACTGGAATATTAAAGACGAATCAAGTTCTAAACTTTATAAAATATTAGCATCAGATTATATCATCCCAATGATTGAACTTTTGCCTAAAGAGTATGCAAAACCACTAATGTTAAGTGACATTGATAAAATACCTCAAAAAGATATTGCTAAACAATTAAATTTAGAATTATCTGCTACCAAAATGCGCATTCAGCGTGCGCGAATAAAACTAAGAGCGCTATTTGTAGATTGCTGTCATATTGAATTTGACAAACAAGGAAATTTTATAGGTTGTTCTATAAAAGAGTTTTGTGAACCTCTTCAAATTATATCGAAAGAACTAAAAAATAAGTCAGAATAAGCATGTTTTATGGTTCTCCTAAAATATTTTGTAAAATAATTTAAAAAACCTGTGTCTTTTGCCCCTTCTTTCAGACTTCTTATAAAAGTTAATTATTAAAAAACAAATATTATGAAAACTGAAATTAAAATATTACACTCTTCTTGTTGTGCAACAGGATCTCCTATTAAAAGAAATATTGAAAAAATTGCTAATGACAATAATATAAATGTGAGCATTGAAGAATTGTCTGAATTAAAAGACACAATGGTTTTCGGCACAATGACCTTCCCGTCAATTGTAGTTAATGGAAAAGTATATGACTACAAAAAGTATTTAACAGAAGACAAGTTATTATCAATATTATAAAATCTTAAGACATGGAAAAATTAACACAATTCTTATCTAGAATCGCAGATTATTTAGTCTATGATTTATTTGGTTTAGCAGAAACGTCATTGTTTAGCAATGCACTTCATTATTTTCTAATTGGATTTACTGAAATTGTCATTTTAGTCATTTTAGTTACTTACCTAATGGGTATTGTCACGAGTTATTTACCTATGGATAAAATCCGAATGTATTTAGAAAAAAACAAAAAATCTGGGTTAGGAAACATCCTAGCCTCACTATTAGGTGCTATAACTCCATTTTGTTCCTGTTCTTCTATTCCTCTTTTTGTAGGAATGATGCAAGCTAGAATTCCATTGGGAATTGCATTATCTTTTTTAATAACCTCACCATTGGTAAACGAAATAGCAATCGCGATCTTTTGGGTAACATATGGCTGGAAAATCACAGTTATCTATGTTCTTTCAGGAATTATTTTAGGTGTTATAGGTGGGATTATTCTCGAGAAATTAGGAATGGCTCAATACGTTGCTGATTGGATTAAAGAGTTAGGAAAAAATAAAGCTGAGCCTACTAAAGATGAAAGATCTTTTAACGAACGTTTACCCGAAATAAATAATGAAGCATTAAAGACTTTAAAAAAACTAATTCCTTATATTTTTGTTGGATTGGCAATAGGTGCATTTATTCATGGTTACGTTCCTGAATCATTTTTTGAAACCTATATATCAAAATCAAACCCCTTTGCTGTTCCAGTTGCTGTAATACTTGCAATTCCTTTATACATTGATGCGGTTGGAGTATTACCGATTATAGAATCATTAGTTGATAAAGGTGTTCCATTAGGAACAGCAATTGCCTTTATGATGGCATCTATCGGACTTTCGCTACCTGAAGCTTTATTACTAAAGAAAGTAATGCAGAAAAAATTAATTATTGCATTTTTTACAACAATAGGAATTGGAATGATTATTTCAGGATTCTTATTTAATCTAATCTTTTAAAATTTTATTAATAAAATTGATATATCCATAAATTTATGTATTATTTCTCTCAGTATTATCCGTAAAAAATAATGTTAAATCATAGCCCTTTAAAATTACAAATAAAATTAATTCAATAACTTCAAAATTACTACCTAAGATTATTAGTATATAAATATTCGAGCTATGTTCAACTAGATACTGATATAATTTAAAATAAAATATTCAAAATATTAACAGTAAATACTTAAAATACTTAAAATTTATTACTTTGGTTGCCCAACCGACTATTTTATGAAAACCGCAACTCTTAAAGAAATTAAAACAGAACTTTCTTATAGATCAAATGAAGATATTTTAAAGCTATGTTTACAGCTTACTAAATTCAAAAAAGAAAACAAGGAACTACTAACCTATCTTTTATTTGAATCAGAAAATGAAGAAAAATTTATAGATAATGTAAAACTAGAGATTGATCAGCAATTTGACTTAATAAACACGAAAACATATTATTTTATTAAAAAAAGTGTGCGGAAAATATTGAGGATGATAAAAAAACACATTCGCTATTCTAAAATAATAGAGACTGAAGTGACGCTCTTAATTTACTTTTGTAAAAAACTTAAAAATTTAAACCCAAGTATTAAAAAAAACACTGTTTTACTTAATATTTTTAAACGTGAATTAGTAAATGCAAAAAAGAAAACAGAAGTACTTCATGAAGATTTACAATATGATTTTGAAATTATATTAAACGAATTATCAGAATTTAAATAATAACCTACAAAACATAAAAAAGGTAGCAATATTAAATCGCTACCTTTAGTTTATTAATTCTGTATCGTTATTTTAGGACGACACAGATTAATCTTTATTTCTTCCACTTTTTCGAAGCATATACAAATACAAATGTTCTACTTTATCTCTAGCCCAAGGAGTTTTTCTTAAAAACTTTAAACTAGACTTTATTGATGGATTGTCATTAAAACAGCGAATATTAACCTGGGTCCCTAAATGTTCCCACCCGTAATATGCAACTAACTCTTCAACAATTGTAGCTAATTTAACTCCATGAAGTGGATTGTTTTTTTGCTTTTCCATTGTTTTATAACCCCTTAATCTCGACGAGATCTACTTGCTTTATTTTTATTTCTACTTCCGTTTCCTGAATTACTGCTTGAGCTTCCACGGTGACCATTTGATTTTTTACCACCTCCACTAGCACCTCTTTTCTGAGCCTTCCCTTTTATAGGCTGACTTTCTAAATCTTCTTTACTAGGTTCATAACCATCAATAGAGTCTGCAGACATTTTTTCACCAAGTAATTTTTCTATACTTTTTAAATATTCACGCTCTTCTCCACAAACCAATGAAATTGCTTCACCGCTTGCTCCTGCTCTACCTGTTCTTCCAATACGATGTACATAATCTTCTGGTATATTGGGTAATTCAAAATTAATTACATGTGGCAACAACGGAATATCTAATCCTCTAGCTGCAATATCAGTCGCTACTAAAACACGTACTTTGTTTGTTTTAAAACCCTCTAAGGCTTTTGTTCTTGCATTTTGACTTTTATTACCATGAATAGCTGCAGCAGTGATACCGTTTTTATTCATTTTTTCAGTTAATCTGTTTGCTCCATGCTTAGTCCTGGTAAAAACCAATACTTGCTTCCATTTACCATCGGCAATTAACTTTATAACTAACTCTGTTTTCTTTCCTTTATCAACTCGATATACTTTTTGTATAACTTTTTCAGCAGTTGTATTTTCAGGAGCAGCTTCAACTGCTACAGGGTTTCGTAAAATAGAACTTGCAAAAGATTTAATTTCTCTAGAAAATGTTGCTGAAAATAATAATGTTTGTCTTTCTTTAGGTACTAAATCTAGTATTTTCTTAATATCTCTTAAGAAACCCATATCCAACATACGATCAGCTTCATCTAAGACTAAAAATTCAATTTTTCCTAATGACAAAACTCCTTGGCTCTGTAAATCTAGTAACCGACCAGGAGTAGCTACTAAAACATCTACTCCACTTCGCAATGCTCTTATCTGAGGTTTTTGGTTTACTCCACCAAAAATAACCATTGATTTTATATCTAAATATTCACTGTACTCTCTTACATTATCGTAAACTTGAGCAGCTAATTCTCTTGTTGGTGTTAACACTAAAGCACGAATTGGTCTACGTTTCCACTTATTTTCTGCTACTAACCTATGTAACATTGGCAAAGTAAAACCTGCTGTCTTTCCTGTTCCTGTTTGAGCAGATGCTAAAACGTCCTTTCCTTCTAATATTAATGGTATTGCTTTTTCCTGAATTGGAGAAGGCTCAGTGTATCCTTTTTTTTCAACAGCTTTTACTAAAGCGTTTGATAATCCTAAAGATTCAAATGTCATATATAATATTTAAATGATCCCATTTTAAGGGAAAGGGTTAAAAATATAATAACCCCAAAAACTACATTTAACTCAATAGCCTACTGACAAGCTTACAATTAAGTTAAAACCTCTTGATGAGTAAAATTATTAATTTTGTCACTAATATTTATACTAAAATACTTTTCAACATACTATACCTTAAAAAAATATTTTATTATAATTTTCGGCAAATATACATTGAATTTTAATCATACTCCATTGTTTATATAGTTCTCTATAAAAAGATTGCAAAACTCAAGTACTTATTCTATCTTAGTTTTATGACAAACCTAGAGATCGAAAAGGAAAATGCAGCGATTGCAGCTGAATATAGAAATTTATTAAAAATAAGCTATCAAACCTTATCAGAAGATGATAAGAAATTAATTCGATTAGCTTTTAATACTGCTGTAGATGCCCATAAAGATCAGCGACGAAAAAGTGGTGAGGCTTATATTTTTCATCCAATTGCAGTGGCTAAAATTGTGGCTGCCGAAATTGGTTTAGACGCCGTTTCAATTGCTGCAGCATTACTTCATGATGTTGTAGAAGACACTGATTTTACTCTGAATGATATGGAGCAACTCTTTGGTGAAACTGTTGCTAGAATTGTTGATGGTTTAACTAAAATCTCACAACTACAAAGTGATACAGATGTTTCTTTACAAGCAGAGAATTTTAGGAAAATGTTATTGACTTTGCATGATGATGTTCGTGTTATTATTATTAAAATTGCTGACAGGTTACACAACATGCAAACTATGGGCTCTATGCCCTCTTACAAACAGATTAAAATTGCTTCTGAAACTTTATATATTTACGCACCTCTTGCCCATAGAATGGGACTGTATAATATTAAAACTGAATTAGAAGATCTTGGACTAAAATACACAGAACCTGAAGTTTTTAATAGTATTCTTGAAAAAACAATAGAATCTAAAGAAGAACAAAAAGAATATATTGAAGTTTTTAACCAATCACTAAAAACCGGTTTATTAAAAGAAAATATTGATTTTGAAATTAAAGGTCGACCAAAATCTATTTTTTCTATTAGAAAAAAAATGCTCAAACAGAAAGTAACCTTTGAAGAAGTATACGACAAGTTTGCAGTACGAATTATATATAAATGTGAACAAAATCAAGAAAAGTTTATTGCCTGGAAAATATATTCTATTGTAACAAACTATTATCGTCCAAATCCAGTTAGGCTTAGAGATTGGATTTCATCTCCAAAATCAACAGGATATGAAGCTCTTCATATAACAGTTATGGGTCCAAAAGGCAAATGGGTGGAAGTTCAAATTCGTTCAGAGCGTATGAATGAAATTGCAGAGAAAGGATATGCTGCACATTACAAATATAAGCAAGAGTCAGGAAACGAAGGAGGATTAGACGAATGGCTAGTTAAACTTCAAGAAGCTCTTGAAAATCAAGAGTCAAATGCAGTAGATTTTATCGAACAATTTAAGTTAAACTTATATTCAAAAGAAATTTTTGTTTTTACTCCGAAAGGAGATTTAAAGTCACTTCCAAAAGGAGCAACTTCATTAGATTTTGCTTTTAGTGTACATACTCAAATAGGGTTTAAAACTAGAGGAACTAAAGTTAACGGTAAATTAGTACCTCTAAGTCATGTTCTTAAAAGTGGGGATCAAGTAGAAATAATTACGTCTGAAAACACAAGACCTACCGCTAACTGGCTTGACTATGTAACAACTTCTAGAGCTAAAACTAAAATAAAATCATCCTTAAATGATGAAAAAAAATTAATCGCAGCTGAGGGTAAAGAGATATTAAAACGAAAATTAAAGCAATTAAAAATTACACTTAACGACAAAAGTACTAATGAGCTTGTTTCTTTTTTAAATCTAAAAACAAGTTTGGACTTGTACTATCGAGCTGGTTTAGGAAATATAGATAATCAAAAATTAAAAGATTACGCTG
>CAWVSR010000044.1:0-9374 GCA_963932865.1 uncultured Kordia sp.
GCAAGAATTACAGAGCTATATGACCGAACAATTACAGTAAACGGTGTTGCCAAAGCTTTCGCTATGACTGGCTGGAGAGTTGGATACATTGGAGCTCCTGAATGGATTGCTAAGGCATGTACTAAAATGCAAGGACAAATCACATCAGGAACAAATTGTATTGCACAAAGAGCTACAATTGCGGCTTTAGATGCCCCAGTAAGCAAAATACAATATATGGTTGATGAGTTTAAATCTAGACGAGATATTGTTGTTAGTTTGTTGAATGAAATTGAAGGTGTTAAAACAAATGTTCCAAGCGGTGCATTTTATCTTTTCCCAGATGTTTCTGCATTTTTTGGAAAAGAGTTAAAAGGAAAAAAAATAAATAACGCTTCTGATTTTGCATTATATCTTTTAGAAGAAGCGCATGTTGCTACTGTTACAGGTGACGCATTTGGAGCACCTAGCTGCATTAGAATATCTTATGCCGCGAGTGAAGAACAGTTGAGAGAAGCAATTTCTCGTATTAAAAAAGCATTGAGTTAAAAATTAATATCAAAATAAAACAAGAAACCTCACTACTATTTGTAGTGGGGTTTTTTATTACAAAAAAACACACCATGGCTTACAATATTGTTTTAGTAGAACCAGAGATACATACCAACACAGGAAATATAGGAAGACTAAGCTTAGCTTCTGGATCAAACTTACATTTGATAAAGCCATTTGGATTTGAGCTTAGTGATAGTAGATTAAAAAGAGCAGGTCTAGACTACTGGAAACACATTAACCTGTTTACTTATGAAAGTATAGATGAGTTTCTTGAAACACATAAGAATAAAGAAATGGCATTTTTATCAAGCCATGGAAAGAGTGAGTTTTGGGATATAGATTTTAAAGACGAGCTATTTTTAGTTTTCGGAAAAGAATCAAAAGGACTTCCTAAAAAAATTATAGAAAAATTTGAAAAAAAACTTTATAAAATACCATTAATGAGTGATAAAGTTAGAAGTATAAACCTAGCAAATGCTGTAAGTATTGTGGTGTATGAGGGAATTAGAAACTTGAGATAACTTCTTTATCTATTTCTCCAGAAAAACGGTGTAAATACAATTAGTACTGTAAACAACTCTAGCCTACCAAGTAACATTAAAAATGAGCACCACCATTTTGCAAGCCATGGTAAGTGACCATAATTTGCTAGCGGATTTAAAGAACCAAAGGCAGGACCTACATTACCTAAACTAGAAACTGATCCACCAATTGCGGATTCAAAATCCAATCCGAACATACCTAAACCTAAAGCTCCGATAATAAATAAGAGCATAAATAGTATAAAAAATGCTAGTACATTAAATACAATTTTCTTGGATACTGCTTTAGAATTATATCTTACAGGTATTATAGCATTTGGATGTAAAGTTCTTTTAAACTCTAACAATGCATTTTTAACCATTACTAAGTGCCTAACAACTTTAACTCCTCCAGCAGTAGACCCTGCAGAACCACCTAAAAACATCAATCCGAAAAAGAAAACCGATAAAAAGGGAGTCCATCCTGTAAAATCAGCAGTAACAAAACCCGTAGTTGTAATTACAGAAACTACCTGAAACAACGAATGTCTAAAAGAGCTCTCCCAAGCACCTAAAACTTGTGAATGATATTCCGAAACTTGCACATTAGCATTATAATAAACAACCAATGCACACATGATACTAAATACCAGAATAAATGAAGCGTAAAATTTAAACTCTTCGTCTTTAATAACTTTCTGAACCTTACCTTTAAATGCAAAATAACTCAACACAAAGTTTGTTCCAGCTAAAAACATAAAAACAATGATAATATATTGAATCATCGGATTGTCATTCCAATAAGCAACACTTAAATTTTTAGTAGAAAACCCTCCTGTAGACAATGTTGCTAACGAATGATTTATAGCATCAAAAAAAGTCATTCCAGCTAACTTCAATAAAATAGTCTCCGCAAGTGTGTACCCTACATAAATAAACCAAAGACGTTTTGCAGTATCTGTAATTCTAGGATGTAATTTATCTGCACTTGGGCCAGGAGCCTCAGCAGCAAATAATTGCATCCCTCCAATACCCAATAATGGTAATATTGCAACAGCCAAAACAATAATACCCATACCTCCTATCCAATGCGTCATACTCCTCCAAAAAAGAACTCCTTTAGGAACTACCTCAATGTTACTTAAAATAGACGCACCAGTGGTTGTATAACCGGACATTGTTTCAAAAAAAGCATCTGTAAAGTTAGGAATAGCATCTGTAAACAAATAAGGTAGTGTTCCTGAAAAAGTAATCAATAACCAACCAAAAGTAACTACTATATATCCTTCACGTTTTTTTAATTCTTTTTTGTGATTTTTAGTAATTAACATTAAACCGCCACCTGTTGCCAAGGTCACTAAACCTGCCAGAAGAACTTCAAAAACAACTCCATCTTCATAAAAAAAACTTACTAGTACTGCAGTAAGCATGAAACCGCCATTAAAAAGCAGTAACAAACCCATTATATGAAATATGATTTTGGTATTTAGTTTTTTCACAGTGTATTAATATGAATTATAGGAATAGTTTTTCAACTTTTGATATTGCCTTAGGCAAACAACAAACAACAACCTTATCATTTGCTTGGATTTTAAAATCTCCTAAAGCAATTAACCCTTTTTCATTTCTAATCACCCCTCCAATGATAGCTGATCTTGGAAAGGTAAGGTCTTTTATAAACTTATCACAAACTTTAGAAGTAGACTTTACCTCAAACTCAAGCAACTCTGCGTTAAGGTTATTTAATTGAGTAATTGCCAAAACATTTCCTTTTCTAATATATCTAAATATGGTATTGGCAGCTATTAACTTTTTATTTACCAATGTATCAACACCTATAGACTGAGACAATTGAAAATAATCTATGTTTTCAACAAGGGCTACTGTTTTTTTCACTCCTTTTGACTTCGCCATCAAACAAGACATTATATTGGTTTCAGAATTTCCAGTAACCGCTACAAAAGCATCCATTTCATCAATATTCTCTTCATCTAAAAGCTCAACATTTCTTCCGTCACCATTAATTATTAAGGCTTCAGGCAACTCATCAGCTAAATCAAAAGCCTTGCTCTTGTTCTTCTCAATTAGCTTTACATTAAAATTATGATCGCATAAATTTTTTGTGGTTTTTTGTCCAATACTACTACCCCCAAGAACCATCACATCTTTAATAGATTCTTTTACTTTACCAGAAAGACGGTACAACTCATCAACTCCACCGGAAGAAGTAATAAAATAAACCTGATCATTTTCTTTAAAAAGTGTATCTCCTCTTGGAATTAATGTATACTGGGTACCATAACGCTGAATTGCAATAGGCATAAAATGAATTTCAGGTAATAGTTTTGCAGCATCCTTTACTGTTTTACCAACAAATGAAGCGCTTCTAGACAAATTTAACCCTAACATTGTCAAAACCCCTCCTTCAAACTCAAATCTTTCGTTAAAAGCAGATTCGTTTAATAACGCCTCTATCTCATTAGCTGCTAAAGCTTTAGGAGAAATAAGCTCATCAATACCTAATTTAGAAAACTGCATTTCATCCTTATGCTCTATAAACTCAGAATTTGATATTCTTGCAATTGTTCTTTTAACTCCAAGTTGCTTAGCTAAAACACAAACAGTAATATTTGTTGTTTCCGATGAAGTAACAGAAATTAATAGATCTGATGAAGATACATTTGCTTCTTTTAATATTGAAATAGAAGTGGCATCACCTTTAATCACTCGTATATCAAGATGATTATCAGCATACAACAAGTTCTCCTTGCTACAATCAATCAGTGTAATATCTTGAGATTCAAAAGAGAGTAATTTGGCTAAATGAAAACCAACTTCTCCTGCACCAGCGATAATTATCTTCATTATCTTTTATTTTATATTGGATGACAAAACATTGTTTTACCTCCTCTAAATATCTTATATAAAACAAAGGTAATTTTATTTTAAAAGAAAAACTAACTTTTAACTATTCCTAACATCTAATACTTGTTTTGACTTGCTTGATTTTGTATTTTCGCTAAAATTTAAAAGATGTCTAAAAACGTAACTCCCTATAAAGACTCCAATCTTGGTAAAAAAGAACAAGTAACTCAAATGTTTGACACCATTTCAGGAGAATATGACGGACTAAATAGAGTCATCTCATTTGGTATTGATCAAAAATGGAGGGAAAACGTTGTACAGATAGTAGATAGTGTTTCCCCTAAAAACATATTAGACATTGCAACCGGAACTGGTGATCTTGCTATTATGTTTGCTGAAAAAACAAAAGCAGAAAAAATTGTAGGTCTAGATATCTCTGAAGGAATGCTAAACGTTGGAAGAAGCAAAATCACAAAAAAGAATTTGGATAATAGAATTGAAATGGTTGTTGGAGATTCTGAAAAATTACCTTTTAGCGACAATTATTTTGACGCTATTACAGTATCCTTTGGAGTAAGAAACTTTGAGACTTTAGAAACAGGTTTAGCAGAAATATTACGTGTTTTAAAACCAAAAGGAAAATTTGTTATACTAGAAACATCAGTACCCACAAAATTCCCATTCAAACAAGGATATTTATTTCATTCAAATGTATTACTACCGTTAATAGGAAAATTATTCTCTAAAGACAAAAAAGCATACGGATACCTATCTGAATCTGCAGCAAATTTCCCTTATGGAGAAAAACTAAACAATATTTTACGAAAAGTTGGGTTTATAGACGTGAAAGATCAACCGCAAACTTTTGGTGTCGCATCAATTTACACTTCTAGCAAGCAGTAACCACGTTTTTAAATGAAGAAGTTAATTACTTTTATTTTACTTATTTTGTTTGTACACTCATCGTATGCGCAACTTTTTACGAAACAAAAAGTAAGAAATAATTCTACTGGCGGAAATGATAATATTGATAATAAGTTTTTATCTTACGGATATTATCTTGGATTTAATAATTTAGATTTTAAATTTCAATATAAAACTGATCTACATAACGATATTTTAGTAACAACCTCAACTGGATTTAACGTTGGCTTAATAGGTAACTTAAAACTATCAAACTATATTGACTTTAGATTTGAACCAGGCTTAAGCTTCACTACAAGAACACTAAATTACCCTGAATCTTATAGCACTATTGACGAGGATTTTACAGAAATCTCTAATTCAGAAAGAATTGTAAAATCTACCTATGTGTATTTACCTTTTCTTTTAAAGTTTAGCACAAAAAGAATTAACAACTTTAAGCCTTTTTTATTAGCCGGCGCATCAACAGCATTAAACCTTTCTAGTAACGAAAAGAGCTTGGATGATAATTCTGCAGGAAAGTTTAGAATGGCTAGCAACCCTAAATTTCTAGAACTTGGATTTGGTATAGATTTTTATTTATATAATTTCAAATTCTCTCCTTCAATTAGAGGTGTTTTTGCACAAGGAAATGAACTTATTAACGACAAGGACACCAATAGCCCTTGGACGGGAAACATTAGTAAAATGCAAACTAGAGGATTTTTTATAAACTTTACGGTACAATAGTTTTTCTTTTAAATTCGCTTAAAATAATAGACGTAGCCATTGCTACATTCAAACTTTCTGTTTTTTGAATTGACCCAAATTTTGGTATGGTAATTTTTTGAGTTACTTTTCTCTCAATTTGTTCTGAAATACCATTAGCTTCATTCCCTAAAACAATAATACCCTCTTCAGCACTCTGATTCGTTTTGTATAAATTATTACCACTCATAAATGTACCATAAATAGGAAAATCTTTTTTAGATAAATAATCCTCTAGATTCAAATATGTAATATTTACTCTCGTTAAAGAACCCATTGTTGCCTGAATCACCTTTGGATTGTAACAATCTACCGTATTCAAACTACAAATCAAATCTGTAACTCCAAACCAATCACATAACCTAATAATCGTCCCTAAATTACCTGGATCACGAACATCATCAAGACCAAGCAAAAGCTTTGATTCATCTATTTGTTGAAAATCATGTATTCTGAAAATTGCTAATGCTGAATTCGTGTTTTTTAAAAAACTGATTTTTTTTAACTCCTTTTCAGATACAATAGTCTGAGACTCATTAGAAACATTTTCAAAAGAATCAATAGCATATAGATGATCTAAAACATATGATGAATTTAAAAACTCATTAATCGTTTTTATACCCTCAACTACAAACAATTGATGTTGCAAACGATACTTTTTTTGTTTTAAACTCGTTATTAATGTAATTCTACTTTTGCTTAACATTCAAATAATGTACTTTTGATTTTTATACTAACTATCTATTGAAATACTTTTTAGCAAAAATATCATTTATTCTGGTAATAACTACCATTTTAACTTCTTGTAGTGTTACAAAAAACCTAAAGGATGACGAATATTTTCTGACCAAAAATAATATTTTAATAAACGAATCTGTCAGTAATAACGAAACAGTTAAGAGCCTCATAAAACCTCAACCTAATAGTCTTTTTTTAAAATATCCGCTACGATTAAGAATCTATAATTTTGCAGATAAGGAACCTGATTCAACCTTTACAAAATGGTTATATAAAAAGACAAAAAGACAAAAACATATTTACAATTTCTTATCAAAAAAACAAACACTTAGACTACAGCAAACTTATACAGGTTTAAACAATAGTGTAAAAAAATTAGGAGAAGCCCCGGCACTTATAGATTCTGTAAAAGTTATAAAAAGTATTGATAATTTAACTAAGTACTACAAACAAAATGGCTGGCATGATATTAATGCTAATTATAAAATTGACTACAGTACTTCTAAAAAAGGAAACATCACATATAATATTGAAACTGGACCTAAGTATCTTATTGACTCCATAAGGTATAATATAGATTCTCAAGTTATAGACTCCATTTACAATATTCATAAAAACAATTCATTTATAAAAATAAACAATCAATACAGAGTAAAAGACCTCGTTAACGAACGTGAACGAATCAATAATATCATGCGCAATTCTGGCATATATACTTTTGAAAAAGAGAGTATTTCTGAAATGCTTGCAGAATATGATTCTATCAAAAAAACATTCTCTATAAGAATCTCAATTATTGATAGAAAAGTCAGAAACCAAGACAGTACATTTTACGAGCCTTATAAAATATTTAAAATAAGTAAAGTAAATGTATTTACCGATTACAGCTACAACAACAGAGTTAAAAAAATTAGTGATTCAGCAATATATAATGGACATCATTTTTATAGCATTGATAAATTAAGATATAAAACCAAAGCCATTTCAGACGCTATTTTTATCAAACCAAATGAAATATTTAAAAACACTGATAAATCATTAACACTAAAGCAACTTAACAATTTAAGAACTTTTAAGTATCCTGATATAAAATATGAAATTGATAAAAAAGATTCAACAAAAACTAGCTTAATAGCCAACATATTTCTTACACCACTTAAAAAATTTGAGCTTGAAAATAGCATAGATGCTTCACACAACAATATTCAAAATATTGGTTTTTCGTTAAGCACTTCTATATTAGCTCGTAATGTTTTTAAAGGTGCCGAAACTCTACAGTTAGCATTTAGAGGTTCTATAGGAGCTTCTAAAGACGGGGCAAATAGAGAAGATAAGTTTTTTGATTTAAGAGAATTTGGAGCAGATTTAAAATTATCATTTCCTAAAATATTATTCCCTATTAATACTTCAAAACTTATTCCTAAAACAATGTCGCCCTCCACCAAGCTAAGTGCAGGAGCAAGTACACAAAAAAATATAGGACTGGATAAAACTACTTTTACTGGTATAATGAATTATACTTGGTTTTCATCAGCAAAAGTAACTAACAGACTTGATTTATTAAATACTCAATTTGTAAACAACTTAAATCCAGGACGGTATTTTGAAATATACAACAACTCCTATGACAAACTAAATACTATTGCAAATAACTCTGGATATACAGATGAAAACCTAAGTACCCCAAATGGTACAGAACAGTTTATAAATGATGTGCTTAACAACAATTTAAGTCCTGAAGTAGATTCGCAAATTTCAATTTCTGACAAACAAGATATTAGTAATATTGAAGAAAGAAGACAACGTTTAACAGAAAACAATTTAATCCTTACCACTAATTATACTTACACAAGAAACACAAGAAAAAGTCTTACTGATAATAATTTCAATAGAATTAATATGAAATTAGAATTTGCTGGTAACACACTATCTTCATTATCAGACTTACTAGGTCTAGAGAAGAATAGCAATGATCGTTTCGAACTTTTTAATGTTGCCTATTCACAATATGTAAAGACAGAAGTAGATTATATCAAATACTGGAGCTTATCTAAAAACAACACATTAGCATTTAGAGGTTTTTTTGGAATTGCAATACCATATGGAAATTCAAATTCAATACCATTTTCAAGAAGTTTCTTTGGAGGTGGTAGTAACGACAATAGAGCATGGGACGCTTATAGCTTAGGACCTGGTATTAGTGGAGGTAAAAATGAATTTAATGAAGCAAATATGAAAATTGCATTCAATAGTGAATATCGCTATACCCTTTTTGGAGACTTAAAGGGAGCTTTTTTTATTGACGCTGGAAATATCTGGAATGTTCTTGATAACGAAGAAGACCCAGAATATAAATTTGAAAGCATCAAAGACTTAAATGAATTAGCAATTGGTTCAGGAATGGGATTTCGCTATGATTTTGGATTCTTTGTACTTCGTTTTGATGTAGGGTTTAAAACCTACGAACCATACTTGAAAAACAAAAAATGGTTAAGGAATTATAACTTCAAAAATGCAGTTTACAATGTTGGAATAAATTATCCTTTTTAACAATAGGAATTTTATTACATTTGTAATCTATTTTTTAAATAAATAAGCAACTAAAATGAATCATAATTTAAAACCAGGAGTAGCAACAGGTAAAGAAGTTCAAGAAATTTTTTCATATGCAAAAGAAAAAGGTTTTGCTTTACCAGCTGTAAACGTTGTAGGATCTGATAGCGCTAATGCTGTTATGGAAACTGCAGCTGCAGTAAATTCTCCAGTTATCATACAATACTCTAACGGAGGAGCACAATTTAATGCCGGTAAAGGCTTAAGTAACGAGAATGATGTTTCTGGAATATTAGGAGCTATTTCTGGAGCAAAACATGTTCATTTATTAGCTGAAGCATACGGTGTTCCAGTAATACTTCATACAGATCATGCTGCAAAAAAATTACTTCCGTGGATAGATGGTTTATTAGATGCAAGTGAAAAGCATTTTGCAGAAACAGGAAAGCCTTTATACAGCTCTCATATGATTGATCTTTCTGAAGAACCTAT
>CAWVSR010000045.1:0-9253 GCA_963932865.1 uncultured Kordia sp.
TTAACACTAATTTATTTTTCATAACTATTTTTTTATTTGACAGTTAGTAGTTTATTTTTTAATTTCTGATCATACATATATATGTACCATAACTCTTTAACTGTAAACTTTCTTTTTACAGACTTTGATAAATTATTAAAATAATTGTTAGCGGTATTGTAATAATTATATATAATGAGGTCTTTACTTTTTATTTCTTCAAGTTGAGTCTCGGAAAACTTAAGCAAATAATTTTTTTCAATTGGTTCATTTAAAGATTCATCATTAAGCTTGTAGCTGTAATCAATTTTTTTAAACAACTTAGCCTCAAAAACCGTATTTGGAGGCATATTAAAATCTTTAATATCTTGAGAATAACTTTGAAGAGATATTAATACTATAATAAAAGTTAAAAATGTGGGCTTTTTCATATTTATTTTTTTTAAATAATAACATAATACTAATTAAAATAATATGTTGTTGATGTTTATTAAACGTCCGTCATGTTATATACCCTACCGGTATACTTTAATAAATTTTGACAAAAATAATAATTGTTTACCAACTGCAAATGTTTAACGATTAAAGGGGTTTTTACTCGTTAAACGATTAACTCAAAAGAGAACTTATAGAAATACTTCACAAATGAGAGATTTTGTGTGATGAAAAATGATTGATATTAATATCTATACCGAGAGATTTCTGTTAAACATAGATTGATAACTCGACGATAGAAAATTAAAATATTATGTGATTTTGCTATTATAGTAAAATTTCATTAATTTTTGCGATTTGAAAGAAATACACCAAGCAAAATAATAACTGTAGCTATTATTTGTAAATAATTAAGCTTTTCACCATCGAAAACACCCCACACAAGAGCTACAATAGGGATTGTATACGTAACTGATGACGAAAAAATGGGAGTAGATATTTGCACTAGTCTATTAAACATAACCTTAGCGATACCAGTACCAAATATTGCCAATAAAACCAAGTAATACATAGATTCCCGAACAACTGAAGAAGAAATAAACTCAGCCTCAAAAAAGCCTGTAAATGATAATACAATTAATGCTGGTATAATAATCACTGTAAAATTACCAACAGCAATACTCATAGCATTTAAATCTTGAAGGTACTTTTTAATAATACTTACATTAAACGCATAACAAACCGAAGCTATTATGACAAAAACACTAAACCAATAATTTTGATCAGGATTATAAATTGCACCACTAAGAATTAACAATAATGTTCCTAATAACCCTATAATTACCCCAAACAGTTGATTTCTATTAAATAGCATTTTAAAAAAAAAGAAACCAAATATTAATGTATTTAATGGCGTTAAAGAATTTAAAATAGATGCTATTGAACTATCAATTTCTGTTTCTGCAAGCGCAAACATGTAAACGGGTATAAACGTTCCTAATACCGAGGAAATAATAATGGGCTTGTAGTGTATTTTTTTTATCTTTTTAAAACTTTTAAATCCTATAAGAAACAAAAAAAATGCTGTAAATATTATTCGTAAAGAACCTAATTGATAAGCTGTTAAACCAATTAATCCTTTTTTAATTAGAATAAATGAACTTCCCCAAATTATAGAAAGTAACACCAAAAAAATCCATTTTAAATTTTTTTCAATCATACTGCAAAAATGATAAATTTAAGACAATAATCATTTGATTTTAGTAAATTTGTATTTATTAAAAATTAGAACAAAACAAGATGAAAACATTAAAATTCGTAACAATTACATTGATTTTTCTAAATCTACTTTCTTGTAAAGACAACCAAGAAAACACAAATACAGTAACAATTGAAACAATTGAGGAAGTAAAAAAATCAATGATTCCTGAAAATGCAATACTTGCAAAGGCAGAATTCAATATTGAAGGAATGACTTGCGCTATTGGTTGTGCTGCAAAAATAGAGAAAAGCTTATCTAATATGGACGGTATAAAAACTGCTAAAGTAGACTTTGAAAATAAAATTGCAACAGTTGAATACGATATGGCACAAGTAAACGAGAAGAAACTAAAAAATAGAGTAATAGAAAACGGAACACATTTTAAAGTTGCTAACTTTAAAGAAACTTTATAAATCAAAAAAAAATCCAATAAAAAAACTCTTTAATCTAAAGATTAAAGAGTTTTTTTATTGGATTAAAGCTATACCACTATAGATTCTTCTGAAATATCCCTAGTTACTTTAAACATTTGCATAAAAGCTAACGAAAGAACTACAGAAGAACTCACTCCTTCTATTGTTAATATCAATAATAGTAGTTCCGTTCCACCTGTACCAGCTATTTTACTCATCAGCATCTCAGCAAAAGGCGGCTCAATATGAAATAAATAAATACCCATAAAAGAAACAAAAATAAATGTAGCCACTACACCAGTCAATATACCAGTGGCAAATCCATAAAAATATTCAAAATTTTCTTTCTCTATACTTTTTTGTTTTTTTATTGCTGCGTAAATACCGTAAGAAATGATACCTCCATTTAAAATTCTTAACCAATAATTCTCATGTAACCCAAATAATCTAATTATTAAGAAGTATCCTATCAATACCACTGCCATGAGTATACCATATTTTAGGTAAATTGTGTTTGTTTTCATAATGTAACGAATTGGTTGATGGTATAATTTACAAAAAAAAAACAACATTCAAGCGGACATCAAACCTAAAATAACATCTTACAAAAGATAAAAACCTAAAAAACTCAATTAATAACTGAGTTTTTTAGGTTTTGATAAATAATTTAATAAAATCTAGCCTTCACAACTAGCACATTCTTTCTTTTGTTTAAACTTTTGAGCAGCATTCATACTGTGTTGGTAATACATAGATTTAATACCTAATTTCCAAGCAGTCATATACAAGTTATTTAAGTCTTTTGTAGGCATATCTGGATGAACCATAACATTAATTGACTGTCCTTGATCTATATGATTTTGTCTGTTTGCAGCTTGATATATGACATTCATCTGATCAATTTCAGGGTATGTTTTAAAAACATCTTTTTCGTTATCTGTTAAAAACTCTAAATGCTGTACAGAACCATCAGAATCACGTATGCTTCTCCAAACCTCAGCAGTATTCATTCCTTTTTCTTCTAATAATTCAACTAAAAAAGGGTTTTTAATTGTTGTTTTAATTTTGGCTATATCTTTCACATAACTATTAGACCATATTGGCTCAATACCTTGTGAAACCTGCCCTAATATAAATGCTGAAGATGTAGTTGGCGCTATTGCGTTTAAAGTTGTATTTCTTCTACCGTAACCTTTTAAAACTTTTGGCTCACCATATAATTTAGCTAACTCTTCAGAAGCTGAATATGATTTATTTTTTATAGCTTTAAAAATTTCTGAGTTCAAATTAAAAGCTTCTTGACTGTCAAAAGACAACATTTTAGATTGTAATAATGAATGCCAACCTAAGGCACCTAAACCTAATGCTCTATTTTCTTTTGCGAAAGTGTATGCTTTCTCCATAAAATCAAAGGTCAATTTATCATCACGGTCTGAAGAATCTCTAAATTCTTCAAGCTTAGTAATAAACTCCTCCATTACAGCATCTAAGAAATATGTTAATGTTTCTACAGCATCTGTATCTTTCCATTTGTCATAGTGCAATAAATTTATAGATGACAAACAACAAACAAACGACCATTCTTCGTTAGAAGGCAACATAATCTCTGTACAAAGATTACTTGCGTAAATTTCAAGATTTTTATCTTTATAAACGTCCGCAGCATTGTTATTAACATTGTCTCTGAATAATATATATGGATATCCTACCTCAGATCTTGATTGCAATACTTTTGCCCAAATAGTTCTTTTAGCAACATCACCATCTCTCATTTCCTCCATCCACTTATCACTAACTGTAACACCATGGGTTAATTCTTGAATTGGATTACCTTCTGAACCAATTTCTAAGAACTCCATAACATCTGGATGATCAATAGGTAAGTAAGGTGCAAAACGACCTCTTCTTACAGAACCTTGACTTACAACATCAACCATTTTTTCAAATAATTGCATAATATGTACTGCTCCTGAAGATTTTCCATTATTCTTAACTGGTGCTCCCCTATGACGTAATTTTCCAAAATAACCAGATGTACCACCACCTAATTTAGACATCATACCTACTTCTGATTGCGTAAATAAAATATCTCCCATGTCGTCAGCAATGTGTGAACCAAAACAACTAATAGGCAAACCTCTTTTTTTACCAAAATTAGACCAAACCGGTGAGGCTAATGAGTAATACCCTTCCGCCATATATCCATAAAACTTATCTGCAAAACCATCTATTTTCAAGATTTTTTCTGCATTTTCAGCTATCTCTCTAATTCTTCCTTCTGGAGTTGCTCCTTCAGTAAGATATCCAGATTCTAAAAATTTACGACTATTCTCCGTCAACCATTTGATTTCAGGTTGATTTATTGAGTTTTCAGAATTTAAAGCTGATTTTCTTGCTTCTACCAATTTATCTTGTTTTGTAAGTTTTTGATCTGTTTGCTGGCTAGTTAACACGTCTTTTCTCATAGTTTAGTTTAAAATAGGTCGTCACTGGTAATACTTTTACTTCTTTTGGTGTATGCGATAGATCTTTTTACGAAGAAATCTCCGTGTTTTGTCCCAATAATTTCATCGTCAAACCATTCTGTTTCTGCTAATAATTTTTCATCAACATCAAAAACTTTCCCAATATTAATGCTCTCTAATGAGTTATTAAATCTATTTTTAATAAACTCATTTATTACATTCTTAGGAAGGAAATCCAACTCTCCTTCTTCAAAAATCCAATCTATAATTTTACTTTCAGATTCATATGCTTCTCTGCATAATTCTTGTGTAAGTAATTCGTACTCTTTGTTAAACCACGTTGGATTTTCTGATTTTATAATTTTAATTACATCGATACCAAAATCTCCGTGTATTTGCTCTTCTTTTGATGTTGCTTCAACAACATTAGAAATACCCTTTAAAACATTTTTATGCTTATTAAAGGCCATGATTATTAAAAACTGTGAAAACAGAGACACATGTTCTATAAATAACGAAAACAATAAGATTGACTCTGCAAACTCTTTATTGTCTTCACTTTTAGAATTTTTAACAGCTGTCTCTAAATAATGTACACGCCTCATTATTACAGGTTTCTTTTTTAAGCTTTTAAACTCATTATTCAAACCTAATATTTCTAACAAATGTGAATATGCATCATGATGGCGCACTTCACTTTCAGCGAAAGTTGACCCTACAGATCCAATTTCAGGCTTTGGCATTTTATTGTAAATGTCACCCCAAAAAGTTTTAACTGCAACTTCTATTTGTGAAATTGCCAACATTGTATTTTTAATAGCGCTTCGCTCTACTGCATTAATACCTGTTTTAAAATCTTGTATATCACTAGTATAATTAAACTCTGTATGAATCCAATAAGAATGTCTAATTGCATCTACATATTCATTTAACTGAGGATATTCATACGGCTTTAAATTAATTCTCTTTTCAAAAACATTTGTTTTCCTATTTCTAGCTTGTTCATTTCTATACAAAATATAAGCTTTAGCTACATTAGGAAAAGCACTTTGCATTAATGAATCTTCAACAATATCTTGAACTTGTTCAACAGTAGGAATATAGTTAACATGATTTTTCTTTCTTTCCAAAAGAGAAACTAATACATTATTAGAAATGTTTTCAGCATCAATTCTTGTTCCATTCCCAACAGATATCATTGCTTTCTCTATTGCGTTAGTGATTTTGTTAATAACAAATTCACTTGTTTCATAATCTCTTTTTATTATCTGCTTAATTTCCATAATCATTTCAGTATAACAGTCAATTTATTGATGAATAATATAATAGATATCATTCAGGTTTAATTATTTTAAAAACAAGGTTGTATTATTTTTTTTTACTTTGGGAGATAAAAAAAACATTTATTTTTTTGTGTATTATCAAGAAATTTCATTGGTCTTATGCAATACTACAAAACATAAAATTTATGCTGCCTTACGTTATACAAAGATGGCTAAATTGATTAAATATTTAACTAAAAAACTAACAAAGCTTTTCAACAAGTTTTTAACAAATTAGCTAAAACCCTGTGTTTATTGAGGTTAACCAACTTAAAGCCTAAACCCTTAAACAACAGGTTTTTACAGAAGCAGTTCGTCGATGACAAGCAATGAAATAAGGACTTATGATTGTTTTACAAAAAATTTACTTTGAATGATTTTTGGCCGCTTTTTCTAATTCTTCATACCAACTTTCCCCGAACCTTCTAACTAACGGTTCTTTTAAAAATTTATACGTTGGAACCATCAATTCTGCTCCTAAAGAACATGCATCATCACAAACAGACCAACTATGATAATTTACTGCAGAGAAGGAACTATAATTTTGAATTCTTATAGGATATAAATGACAGGAAATTGGCTTTTTCCAGTCTACTTCTCCTGCTCTATTTGCAGCTTCTATTCCACATAAAGCTTTGTCATCGTCATCAAAAATGACATATGCACATTCTTCATTATTTACTAAAGTAGTTTCTAAATCTCCAAAATCAGTTACAACAGAAGTTCCTTGCTGCTCTATAGCTTCGATACCTTCTTTCCTTAAAAAAGGCTTTATCTTTGGATAAATTTCTTTTAATATTCTAACTTCATCAACATCCAAAGGAGCACCTGCATCCCCCGCTACACAGCATTCTCCTTTGCACGCATTCAAATTACACACAAAATCTTTTTCAATAATATCTTCAGAAACGATGGTTTTTCCTATTTGAAACATCTCAATATTCTATTTAGTATCTTTACATAGCAAAAATAACTCTTTTAGTAGTTTTAGATGTCCTCAATTAATTATTAAAGGCATAGTTTTGCTAAAAAAAAAGAATAATGAAATTAGACATCATTCAAATTGCAAAAGCAAGTATGATTTTATTTGCTGTAATAGATATTATTGGATCACTACCAATAGTTGTGAAACTTAAAGCAAGCGCAGGAGGAAAACTAGAAAGTGGTAAAGCCTCATTAGTAGCGTGCTTTATTATGCTATTATTTCTATTTGTTGGAGAAAAAATATTAGAATTCATTGGAATTGACGCTGCTTCTTTTGGAATTGCAGGGGCATTTATTTTGTTTTTTATGGCTTTAGAAATGGTACTTGGCATTAATCTTTTTAAACAAGATGAAAACACTGCAAAAACAGCCTCTATAGTACCATTAGCTTTCCCAATGATAGCTGGAGCAGGTAGCATGACTTCTATACTATCACTCAGAGCCGAATACGAGTCAGTTAACATCGCTATAGCAATAATTCTTAACATAGCTTTTGTTTTTCTAGTTCTAAGAATGAGCGGCTGGTTTGAAAAAAAACTAGGAGCAAGTGGTATTGCAATAATTGAAAAGGTTTTTGGTATTATATTATTAGCAATTGCAGTAAAATTATTTACTTCAGGTATAAAAGGAATTTTTTATTAAACATAACAATATGAAAATAGTAAGTATTATATTAAGTATTATAGCATTAGGTCTAATTATTTTTAACATTACTAATATTGATTTTAACAACCCACTAAAGGAAGAAAGCGCTATAGCAGTTATTGAAATTTTAGCAGCAATTATTGCAATATTGATTTTAGCGATTTTTACAATTTCAAAACAAATAGAAAAAAAAGCTCCCTAAACTATGTTTGAAACATTAATAATTGGTGGTGGCGCAGCTGGAATGTCTTGCGCATTAATTATTGGATCAGCAAAAGAAAAGTTTTTTGCGAAAGACAAAAAAACAGGAATCATTGTACACCAAAAATCATCTCACTTACAAAATGCATTATTTAACAATGTACTTGGCTTAACCCCAGGAACACTAGGAGAAGATATTCTTAAAGATGGAAAGCAAGAACTTAAAAACTTATACCCTTCGATCATACAAATCGAAAATGAAAAAGTTATCGAAATAAAAGATAATAAAAACTACTTTGAAGTTATTACTAATAAAAACAGCTATACTTCTAAAATAATAGTTTTAGCTACCGGATACTCAAGTCCGTTTGTCATAAAAGGATTAGAAAGTCATATTATTCCGCATCAAATGACAAAACCTGAAAAAGACAGAATTCAGTTAAAAAACAAATTACATCTAGTTAAAAAGAATTTATACGTTGCGGGAGCTCTTGCTGGATGGAGAAGTCAATTTGCAATTGCTTGCGGAAGTGGCGCACAAGTAGGAACAGATATTCTTACACTTTGGAATAATGGAGAACATACAAAAGTACATGATAAGAAATAAGATTATTTCTTATCATGTACTTTTGTATTTAATATCTCAATTACTTTTTGAACCATTCTATCATCCACATCTTTTATTTGATATGCTAAATTATCATTAAATAACTGTGATGCCATTTCAGACCTAATAGCTCTTTTTATTTGATTGTCATACGTATTCTCTTCATACGACAATTCACCTCTTAAAAAAGGCTTTATATTTCTTTTAAACTCCTCAATAACATCTTCTGAAATCTTATAATTATCAACTAAATCTTTTTTGGTCAAACTATTATAATAAACCCTGTCTTTTTCCAAAAGAAAAAAAACAAAATTACTCATCAAATTAGAGTTTATTGCATAATACAGCTTTTCAAAATCTTTATCTTCACCAATAGAAACAAAAACGTCAGGTATAATTCCTCCTCCTCCATAGACTATTTTACCTTTGGGAGTAACAAATTTTAAGGAATCAGCTACCTCTATTTGAGATGAATCTATTAATTCTCCTGAGATATATCTATTCCTATATTCATTATAATAATCGTCATCACTTAAAGTCTTGTAAGGCTTCTGTATTGATCTTCCAGTAGGCGTGTAGTATCTTGACACAGTTAATCGTACAACACTACCATCACCCAACTGCATTTCTCTTTGCACCAAACCTTTACCAAATGAACGCCTTCCTACTATAGTTCCTTTATCATTATCCTGAAGAGCTCCAGCAACTATCTCACTAGCAGAAGCTGATTCTTCATCCTGTAAAACAAACACCTCTCCTTTTTCAAATTCACCATTATCTGTGGCATAAAAATTCTGGACATCGCCTTTCTTGTTTTTCGTAAACAATATTAACCTATCTTTCTCTAAAAACTCATCAACTATTTGTTGGGCCCGTTCTAGAAAACCTCCAGGATTTCCTCTTAAGTCTAAAATAAGACTTTTCATCCCTTTAGATTTAAG